>DASRYN010000058.1:0-29512 GCA_035687185.1 Pseudoxanthomonas sp.
GGAAAACCCGGTGGAGTAGGCCGGTGAGTGCCGCACACGGCTCCGCATCCCGCCACCGCCGCTCCGCCGCGGCCGGCGCCTGACTCCCGGGAACGACGCGATGGCCCCACGCGATCCCGCACTCGACGCCCTGCTCGGCGACGGCGCGGCCATCGCCGCCTCGCGCACGTCCGGCGAAGGCCCGCGCGGCCGCCTGCCGATCGATGAAAAAATCCTGCTGGAGCAGCCCAGCGGCCACCTGTTCGGCCTGAGCCAGAACGCAGGCATGGGCTGGCGCGCCGACGAGGTGACGCGCGATCCGTTCCTGATCGTCAGCACGCAGGGCGGGCTGCGCGGCGAGGACGGCCGCGCGCGCGCGCTGGGCCTGCATACCGGGCACTGGGAAATCGACCGGCTGGTGCGCGAGGCCGCCGACACCTTCGCGGCGAACCGCGGCCTGCCGTTCTCGGTGATGTGCAGCGATCCCTGCGATGGGCGCTCGCAGGGCACCACCGGCATGTTCGACAGCCTGCCGTACCGCAACGACGCGGCGATGACGATGCGCCGCCTGATCCGTTCGCTGCCGCAGCGGCGCGGCGTGCTGGGCATCGCCACCTGCGACAAGGGCCTGCCGGCGATGATGATGGCGCTGGCCGGCTGCAGCGACCTGCCCGGCGTGATCGTGCCCGGCGGCGTCACCCTGCCGGCGCGCGGCGCCGAGGACGCCGGCACGGTGCAGACGCTGGGCGCGCGCTATGCGCACGGCCTGGTCACCCTGGAGCACGCGGCGGAGATGGGCTGCAGGACCTGCGGCTCGCCCGGCGGCGGCTGCCAGTTCCTCGGCACCGCGGCGACCTCGCAGGTCGTGGCCGAAGCGCTGGGCATGGCCCTGCCGCACAGCGCGCTGGCGCCGTCGGGCGAGCCGGTGTGGCTGGACATCGCGCGGCGCTCGGCGCTGGCGCTGATGCGGCTGGCCGAACGCGGCATCCCGCTGTCGGCCATCCTCACCCGCGAGGCGTTCGGGAACGCGCTGGTGGTGCACGCCGCCTTCGGCGGTTCCACCAACCTGCTGCTGCACGTGCCGGCGGTCGCGCACGCCGCGGGGCTGGCGCCGCCGACGGTGCAGGACTGGATCCGCGCCAACCACGCCACGCCGAGGCTGGTGGACGCGCTGCCGAACGGCCCGCGCCACCACCCCACCGTGCAGGTGTTCATGGCCGGCGGCGTGCCGGAGGTGATGCTGCACCTGCGCGAACGCGGCCTGCTGCACCTGGACGCGCTCACCGTCAGCGGACGCACCCTGGGCGAGAACCTCGCGTGGTGGGAAGGCAGCGCCGCGCGCGCGGCGGCGAAGGCGCGCCTGCGCGAACTCGATGGCGTCGATCCGGACCGCGTGATCATGAACGCGGATGCGGCGCGCGCCGCGGGGCTGACCAGCGCGCTGGTATTCCCCACCGGCAACCTCGCGCCGCAGGGATCGGTGATCAAGGCCACCTCGATCGATCCGTCGGTGGTCGATGCCGACAACGTCTACCGCCACACCGGCCGCGTGCGCCTGTTCGCCAGCGAGCGCGCCGCGATCCGCGCGATCAAGTCCAGGGGCGAGGATGCGGTGAAGCCGGGCGAGATCGTGGTGATGGCCGGTTGCGGCCCGGCCGGCACCGGCATGGAGGAGACCTACCAGGTCACTTCGGCGCTCAAGCACCTGCCCTGGGGCAGGCACGTCCCGGTACTGACCGACGCGCGCTTTTCCGGCGTGTCCACCGGCGCATGCATCGGCCACATCGGTCCGGAAGCGCTGGCCGGCGGTCCCATCGGCAAGTTGCGCGACGGCGATGTGGTGCGCATCGAGATCGATCGCGAACGCCTGCTGGGGCGCATCGACTTCGTCGGCGAGGATCCGCAGCACGTGCTGACCCCGGCGCAGGGCGCGGACATCCTGGCGCGGCGCGAAATGCATCCGGCGCTGGCCGCGCATCCGCGGCTGCCGGCCGATACCCGCCTGTGGGCCGCATTGCAGGAGGTCGGCGGCGGCGCCTGGGCCGGCTGCGTGTACGACGTCGACCGCATCGTCGAGACCCTGCGCGCGGGCCTCGACGCGCTCGCGCAACGCCGGTGACGCGGCGCCCCCTCCACCGATGAAAGGGAAGGCCATGCCCACCATCTCCCGGACACCGCCGCCGCCAGCGCCCGCCCTCGGCGCGCCCCTGCGCGGCATGCAGGCAGCCGGCCGCCGCGCAGGGGCGGGGTAGGCGATGGGCAGCATCGCCATCATCTTCGGCGCCATCGCCCTGCAGATCCTGCTGACCGCGCGCAGGGTCAGCCCGTTCCTTTCGCTGCTGCTGGTGGCCATCCTCACCGGGCTGTGCCTGGGCATGCCGCCGCAGCAACTGCTCAAGACGATCGAAGCCGGCGCGGGCAGCACCCTGGGCGGCCTGGCCCTGATCATCTGCCTGGGCGCGGCGCTGGGCCGGATCCTGGAGGAAGGCGGCGCGGTGGAGCGCATCGCCGCCACCCTGGTCGGCGCGTTCGGCCAGCGCAACGTGCAGTGGGCGGTGCTGCTGACCGGCTTCCTGGTGGGCATTCCCCTGTACTACAACGCCGGCTTCATCATCCTGGTGCCGCTGGTGTTCGGGCTGGCGCGCAAGACCGGCCTGCCGCTGCTGCACGTGGCGATTCCCACCGCCGCATCGCTGAGCACGACCCATTGCTTCCTGCCGCCGCATCCCGGGCCGGTGGTGCTGGTCAACGCCTTCGACGCGGACATGGGCAAGACCCTGCTGTACGGCATCGTCATCGCGATCCCGGCGGTGGTGGTGGCAGGCCCGCTGCTGGGCCGCCGCCTGGCGCGGATCGAGGCGCCGGGTTCGGCGCTGTTCGTGTCCACCCGCGTGCACGAGCGTCTGCCGGCCGCGTTCCCGTCGTTCTTCTTCGCCCTGCTGCCGGTGCTGCTGATCGCGCTGTCGGTGCTGGCGGACAACTTCCTGCCCGAAGGCATCGCGCGCAGCGCGCTGCTGTTCGCCGGCGATTCCAACATCGCCCTGCTGCTGTCGGTGCTGGCCGCGCTGTGGCATTTCGGTTTCCGCCGCGGCGTAGACATGGACACGCAGACGGCATGGGTGAACCAGGCCATCGCCGGCATCGCCGTCATCGTGCTGATCATCACCGCCGGCGGAGTGTTCAAGCAGGTGCTCACCGACAGCGGCGTGGGCGACTACATCGCCTCCTTCAGCCAGGCCTGGCGGATGCCGCCGCTGGTCTTCGCCTGGGGCGTCACCGCGCTGCTGCGGGTGATGATCGGCTCGGCCACGGTCGCGGGCATCACCGCCGCCGGCGTGGTGGCGCCGCTGCTGGGCACCGGCGTGTCGCCCGAACTGCTGGTGCTGGCCGTCGGCGCCGGCAGCGTGTTCGGCTCGCACGTCAACGATTCGGGCTTCTGGATGTTCAAGGAGTTCTTCGGCCTGTCGATGAAGCAGACCTTCCTGTCGTGGACGGTGATGGAGACGGTGATCTCCGTGGTCGGGCTGGCCGGGGTGCTGCTGCTGGACGCGGTGCTGGGTCCGGGCCTGCCACGATGACGCCGCGGCGGCGCGGCCGCAGGGCCGCGCCCGCCGCCGCGCCCGGCTAGTCCAGCTCGCGGTATTCGAACCAGTCGAAGTCGGCGTGGTGGCGGGTGCCGGCCAGGTCCTGGCAGGCGATGCCGACGAAGTTGCCGGTGAAGCCGCAGGGCATGGCGTGCTCGTCGGCCAGGATGGAGGCGTCCTGCTCCCAGGCCACCGCGGTCCAGGTTTCGCCGTCGCGCGAATGGAAGAAGCGGATGCGGTCGCGGTCGATCTCCAGCTTCAGGTGGACGCGCTCGCAGTCGTCCAGCGGGTACTCCTTCTCCACCGGATAGCTGATCTGGCCGCGTTCGCAGCGCATCAGCCCCAGGCAGCGCGCCGAATGCGGCGCGCGGGTGAGGAACAGGTAGTAGAAGCTGTCGGTGCTGTAGAACGCGACCAGCCCGGCCATCTGCTGGAAGGTCCGCGGCGAGAACTCCACGCAGGTCGAGGCCTCCACGTGGAAGGCCTGCTGCCGGCGCGCGACCAGGCTCTGCTCGAAGTTGGAGACGATGCTCTCGCGGCCGTACAGGCGCAGGAAGCCCGGCCGCGCGGACAGGCTGAGCATGGCATCGTCCATCGCCGCGCGCGGGGCCTGCCAGTGGAGCGGCAGCGCCGGCGCGTCGAAATCCTCGCGCGCGGGCGCCTGCGGCCAGGGGTGCGGCGGCAGCGCGGGCGGATGGAAGGCGTCGGCCGGCGCCCGCCCGCCGTGCGCCAGGCGCGGCCAGCCGTCTTCCCAGACGATGGCCTGCAGCGCGGTCTCGCGCCCGAGGATGGAACGGCCGTTCCGCAGCGGCCGGCGGCACAGGTGGGCCAGGTTCCAGCTCCCGTCCCGGTGCTGCACCAGCGAGCCGTGCCCGGCCGACTGCAGGCGCAGCGACGGGTCGTGCGCGCTGGTCAGCAGCGGGTTGCCGGGCATGACCTCGTAGGGGCCCTCGATGCGCCGCGACCGGGCGACCGTGGCCGCATGCGTGGCGAAGGTGCCGCCCTCGGCCACCAGCAGGTAGTACCAGCCGTCGACCTTGTACAGGTGCGGTCCTTCGACCAGGCCCAGCGGCGAGCCCCGGAAGATCTCGTGCACCGGGCCGACCAGGCGCTGCGCGGCCGGGTCGTATTCCTGCAGCAGGATGCCGCCGAACGGGTCGTGCCCGGGCCGGTGGTCCCAGACCATGTTGACCAGCCACTTGCGCCCGTCCTCGTCGTGGAACAGCGAGGGGTCGAAGCCGGAGTTGTTGAGGTGCACCGGTTCGGACCACGGGCCTTCGATCGCCGGCGCGGTCACCAGGAAGTTGCGCACGTCCTTGAAGCTGCCCGCCCAGCCGCGCACGTCCGTGTAGATCAGGTGGAACAGCCCGTCCGCATGGCTCAGGGCCGGCGCCCACACGCCGCCGGAGTTGGGGCGCCCGCGCAGGTCCAGCTGCGAGTAGCGCGACAGCGGCCGCGCGACCACGCGCCAGTTCGCCAGGTCGCGCGAATGGGAGACCTGCACGCCCGGATACCACTCGAAGGTGGAGGTGGCGACGTAGTAGTCGTCGCCCACGCGCACGATCGACGGATCGGGATTGAAGCCTTTCAGCACGGGGTTGGGGATCGCGGTCATCTCGGGCCTCGGCGGTGCGGGTCGGGACGAGCTAGCGCTGGCGCGGAACCTGCAACACCGCGTCCAGCGCGGGCTTGGGCCGGTACTGCCGGTCGAACAGCAGCGGGTAGTTGGTGCGGTTGGGCACAGGGTAGTCGTTCTTCCACGACATGCCGTCGTGCACGCCCCACACGCCGACCCGGTCGATGACCGCGCGCCGACGGTGGAAGATGGCGAACAGCTCGGCGTAGCGGTCGGCCAGCTGCCGCTCCACGTCCGGCGGCAGCCCGTCCCTGTACGGGTCGAGGTAGCGCTCGAACTCCGGCAGCTGGAACTGCGGGTGCGCCATGCCCTGGCCGATGACCTGGCCCTCGCGGGTGAGCGGCAGCACGTCCACGTCCAGTTCGGTGATCATCACCTTGACGCCCAGCGCGGCGTAGGCGTCGATCGCCGCCTCGATGTCCGCGGCCGACGGGTAGTTCAGGCCCCAGTGCCCCTGGATGCCGATGCCGTCGATGCGGATGCCATGCGCCTGCAGCATCCGCACCATGCGCACGATGCCGTCGCGCTTCTCCGGCCGCCACGCGTTGAAGTCGTTGTAGTACAGCTCGGCGTCAGGCGCGTAGCGGGCGGCGAACTCGAACGCGCGCCGGACCAGCTCGTCGCCGTCGCCCACGGCCTTCACCCAGGCCGTGTCGGCGCGGTAGCGGCCATCCTCGCCCATCACCTCGTTGACCACGTCCCAGGCGTGGACGCGCCCGGCGTAGCGCCCCGCCACCTTCTCGATGTGGCGGCGCATGCCCTCGATCACCGCGTCGCGGCCCAGCGGCCTGCCGTCCCCGTCCTGGAAGAACCAGGCCGGGGTCTGGTTGTGCCAGACCAGGGTGTGGCCGACGATGAACATGCCGTGCTGCTCGCCGAACTCCACGAAGGCATCGGCGGCGGCGAAGTCGTACACGCCCGGCTCCGGGTTGACGACCTCGGCCTTCATCGAGTTCTCCAGGGTGATGGCGTCGAAGTGCAGCGGCACCAGCGCCCGCGCCCTGGGGTCGCGGCCGGAGACGATGTCGTCGTTGACCGCGGTGCCGATGCGGAAGGCGCCGGCATAGGCCGCCTTGAGGGTCTGCGGCGGCGGCGCCGCCGCGGCCGGCATCGCGGTGGCCAGGGCCAGGCCGGCCAGCAGCGGGAGGGCGTTGCGGATCATGGGTCGTTCCTCTGCATCTTGGGGGCGGCGCGACGCCGCCCGGGCTGCGGCCGTCAGAGCTTGTAGGCCGCCTTGGGCAGGCGGTAGGCCAGGTCGATGGCGACCTCCACGGCTTCGTCCTCGTCCATGCGGTACTCGGCCACCAGCTTGGCCAGCACCGCGCAGTCGATGCGGCGCGCCACGTCGTGCCGTGCGGGGATGGAGAGGAAGGCGCGGGTGTCGTCGTTGAAGCCCACCGTGTTGTAGAAGCCGGCGGTGCTCAGCGTCTGCTCGCGGAAGCGCCACATGCCCTCGGGCGCGTCGTGGAACCACCACGCCGGGCCCAGGTACAGGCAGGGGTAGTGGCCGGCCATCGGGCCCAGTTCGCGCGAGTAGGTGCTCTCGTCCAGCGTGAACAGGATGAAGCGGAAGCCGGGCTCGTTGCCGAAGCGGTCCAGCAGCGGCTTGAGCGCGTGCACGTACTCGGTGGTCAGCGGCAGGTCCGCGCCCACGTTGCGGCCGTGGCGCTGGAACATCAGCGGGTTGTGGTTGCGGAAGCAGCCCGGGTGCAGCTGCATCACCAGGCCGTCGTCCAGGCTCATGGCCGCCATCTCGGTGAGCACCTGGCCGCGGAACAGCGCCGCCTCCTGTGGCGTGAACCGGCCGCGTACGATCTTGCCGAACAGCGCGCGCGCCTCCGCCGGCGACAGGTCGGCGGTGGTGGCCGTCTCGTGGCCGTGGTCGGTCGAGGTGGCGCCCATGCGCGCGAAGAAAGCGCGGCGGTTGCGGTGCGCGCGCAGGTAGCCCTCCCAGGTGAGCACGTCCTCGCCGGTGATCTCGCCGAAGCGCTGCAGTGCGCCGGCGAAGGCCTCGTGCTCGGGATCGACCACCTCGTCCGGGCGGTAGGCGGTGAGCACGCGGCCGCTCCAGCCGCTGTCGCGGATGGCCTGGTGGTGGGCGAGCGGGTCCAGCGGCCCCTCGGTGGTGGCGATGACCTCGATGCCGAAGCGCTCGAATAGCGCCCGCGGGCGGAACGCCGGCGTCTGCAGCGCCTCGGTGATGGCGTCGTAGTAGAGGTCGGCGGTGTCGCCGTCCAGGCGCACGCGCAGGCCGAACACGTCGTGGAACACGTGGTTGAGCCATAGCGAGGAGGGCGTGCCGCGGAACAGGTGGAAGCGCTCGGCGAACAGCCGCCAGGCCTTGCGCGGATCGGCCTCGGCGCGCGAGCCGTCGCGACGCGGGATGCCCAGCGCGTCCAGCGGCACGCCCTGGCTGTAGAGCATGCGGAAGACGTAGTGGTCCGGCACCAGCAGCAGCTCGGTGGCGTTGGCGAAGGGCGCGTCGCCGGCGAACCAGGCCGGGTCGGTATGGCCGTGGGGGCTGACGATGGGCAGCCCGCCCACCTGCGCGTACAGCCGGCGTGCGATCGCGCGCTGGGTGCCATCGGCGGGGAACAGGCGGTCCTCGTGCAGGACGAGGGGCTTGGGGGAGGCGTTCATGGTTCGGTCCGTGGAGCGGAAACGGATTCTAGGTCCGGGCGGCCGCGGCGCGGCCGCCCGGTGCGTCCGGGGCTCATGCCCCGGCGCGGTCCTGCAGCGCCGCCGGGGCCAGCTTCGGCACCAGCAGGTGCACGACCAGCAGCGCGACCAGGTAGGCCGAGCCGGCGATCAGGAAGATGCGTGCGTAGCTGCCGGTGGATTCGAGCTGCGCGCCGGTGAACATGGACATGGCCATGCCGCCGACCGCGCCGGCGAAGCCGCCGATGCCCACCACCGAGGCCACCGCGTGCCGCGGGAACATGTCCGAGGGCAGGGTGAACACGTTGGCCGACCAGCCCTGGTGGCCGGCCATCGCCAGGCCGATCAGCGCCACCGCCACCCACAGGTTGTCCACCTGGGTGACGAACACCACCGGCGCCACGCACAGCGCGCACACCAGCATCGCGGTCTTGCGCGCGCGGTTCAAGCTCCAGCCCAGCCGGATGAAGCGGCCGGCCAGCCAGCCGCCGGCGATGCTGCCCACGTCGGCCATCAGGTACACGATGATCATCGGCAGGCCGATCTTGGCCAGCGACAGGTCGTACTCCGAGGCCAGGAACTTGCCGAGCCAGAACAGGAACAGCCACCACACCGGGTCGGTGATGAACTTGGCCGCCACGAACGACCACGCCTGGCGGTGACGCAGCAGCTGCAGCCACGGGATCTTGACCGTCGGCTCCGGCGGGTCGCTGCGGATGTGGGCCAGCTCCGCCGCCGACAGCTTGGGCTGCTGCTCGGGCGTGCGGTAGGTGGTCAGCCAGACCGCCAGCCAGGTGATGCTCAGCACCCCGGTGCACAGGAACGCCGCCTGCCAGCCCCACGCCGCCGCGACGACCGGCACCATCAGCGGCGCGACGATCGCGCCGATGTTGGAGCCGGCGTTGAAGATGCCCACGGCGAAGGCGCGCTCGCGCCGCGGGAACCACTCGGCCACGGTCTTGATCGCCGCCGGGAAGTTGCCCGCCTCGCCCAGGCCCAGCGCGAAGCGGGCGACGATGAAGCCGACCACGCTGGCGGCCAGCGCGTGGCCCATCGCCGCCAGCGACCACACGCTGATGGCCAGCGCGTAGCCGATGCGCGTGCCGAAGCGGTCGATCACCGCGCCCGCGCACAGCAGGCCGATCGCGTAGGCGGCCTGGAACGCGGTGACGATGTAGCCGTACTCGATCTCGTTCCAGCCGATCTCGTCCTGCAGGAACGGCGCCAGCACGCCCAGCACCTGGCGGTCGATGTAGTTGATGGTGGTCGCCGCCAGCAGCATGGCGCAGACGCGCCAGCGGTAGCGGCCCACGGCGGGCGCGGCGACCGCGCTCACGCGCGCGCTCCGCGCAGGGTGTTGCACCGCAACACGAGATTTCCTGTTCCGCAGTGCAACATGACGATGCTTCCCCTCCGCCTCGCGGCGACCGCTGTGGTTGGTATCGCTATCATTAGCACACGCGGGAAACGCAGGCCAAACCGCGTCGCGCGCGCACCTCGCCACGGCAGCCAGCAGCGCTTGCGCAGCCGGAAATTTCCGGTGTTTTTTGCGTTGCGGTGCAGCATGACTTTCGTCGCATGCCGCTTGCCTTGCGCACCTCTGTTTGGGAGCGCTACCATCGCCGCCGCTTTTCCGGCACCTGCCGGCGAGGCGAAAAAAACCAACAAAACCACTTGATCGTCCGCGGCATGCCGCCGCGGCCGCATCACCTGAAACGGGAGGGGAGTACGGTGAACAAGAAACTGTGCAAGACGGAGCTTTCTCGCGCGCTCGGCCTGCTGTGCCTGGCCATGGCCAGCGGCGCGGCGACCGCGCAGGAGGCCGACCAGGCCGCCGCGCCCGCGGTGCAGCCGGAAGCCCAGCAGCTGGATACCGTGGTGGTCCGCGGTTTCCGCCAGAGCCTGCAGTACTCGACCGAAGCCAAGCGTGAATCCACCGGCTTCACCGATTCGATCTTCGCCGAGGACATCGGCAAGTTCCCGGACACCAACATCGCCGAGTCGCTGACCCGCATCCCGGGCATCCAGCTCTCGCGCGACGTCAATGGTGAAGGCCTGAACATCGGCATCCGCGGCCTCAACAACAGCTTCACCAAGACGACCATCAACGGCGCCTCGGTGGCCACCGCCTCGATCGGCCTGGACGCGACCAACCAGAACCGCGAGGTCGACCTCAACCTGTTCCCGACCGAGTTCTTCAACCAGCTCACGGTGTACAAGTCTCCGGTCGCCAGCCTTCCCGAGGGCGGCGCCGCGGGCGTGGTCAACATGCGCAACATGCGTCCGTTCGACCTGCCGGCCGGCAGCAACGTCACCTACTCGCTGCAGGCCGACTACAACGACGTCAGCGAGAAGACCAGCCCGCGCGGCTCGGTCATCGGGAGCTGGACCAACGATGCGGGCACCTTCGGCGTGCTGGCCGGCGTGACCTCCACCCGCGGCCGCATCGGCGTCGAGGGCTACGAGACCATCGGCTGGACCAACCCGAACCTCACCAACGCGCAGTGCGGCAACGGCGGCGCGGCGGGCGGCTTCCCGGCCACCGGGACGCCCTGCAACCTCAACGGCGGCAACGGCTGGCGCATCCCGGACACCGTGCCCAACAACCCGTCCACCATCGCCGCCGGCCTGACGCCGGGCGACGTCATCGACCGCGACTGGCTGCTGGAGCACAACCCGGGCCTGACCGTCGAGCAGCTGGGCGAGGCGCTGATCCCGCGCCTGGGCCGCCCGGTGCACATGTCCGGCGACCGCGACCGCGACGCCTTCATGGGTTCGCTGGAGTGGCGCCCGAACGACAACGCGCACTTCTACGTGGACGTGCTGTACGCCAAGGCGCACCGCACCAACGACCGCATCGACCTGAACCTGATCGGCCGCAACGGCAACATCATCCCGCTGGACATGCAGGTCGACGAGAACAACGTCGTCACCAGCGCCACGTTCACCAACGCCCAGTTCTTCCTGGAGGCCCGCCCGTACGTGGAGGACGTGCAGTACTGGCACGTGACCCCGGGCGCGACCTTCTGGTTCAACGACGGCAACATCAAGCTGGACGTGCACGCCAACACCAGCCGCAGCTGGATGTTCCGCGAGTCGCCGACGATCCTGTTCAACTCGCCGTTCACCACGCTGCAGTACACCAACGACGGCAGCCTGCCGAGCTGGAACACGGACCTGGACCTGAACGACCCGAACCTGGGCTGGACCTGGACCGGCGGCCGCGTGTGGGCGCAGAACGAGAAGCGCGTCACCGAGACCAACGGCCTGCGCAGCGACCTGCAGTTCGGCGACGACAAGAACAACCTGAAGGTGGGCGTGGCGTGGGATGAGAACTTCCGCCGCATCCAGGGCTTCGGCGACACCGGCACCAACTGGCAGCCGTACGCCTTCTCGCAGGTGACCGACGCCGAGCTGGCCGACTACATCATCCCGGGCCCGGCCGGCTTCGTGACCGTCGACTTCGACCGCTTCATGCGCGATACCAACTACGCCGAGTACCGCGACGCCGCGGGCGAGGCGGCCGGCCCGAACACCGGCGGCGCCACCGGCGGCTTCAAGGAGCAGAGCAAGGCGGCCTACATCGAGGTCAACGGCGAGGCCGACGTCTGGAACCGCCCGATGCGCCTGAACGCCGGCGTTCGCTACGTCACCACCGACCAGAAGATCAGCGGCCCGGTGACCATCGGCGGCAACCGCTTCTGGCAGACCCTGGACGGCGACTACAGCGAGTGGCTGCCCTCGTTCAGCGCCGCGTGGGACGTGGCCGAGGACGTGGTGCTGCGCATGTCCGGTTCGCGCACCATGACCCGCCCGAACCCGAGCTCGATGCTGCCGGCCACCACCTTCACCGACATCTCGGCGCAGGTGGCCAACCAGGGCAACCCGAACCTGACCCCGTACATCTCGACCAACTTCGACCTGGGCGGCGAGTGGTACACCGGGGCCGAGGGCTTCGTCGGCCTGACGCTGTTCAACAAGCGCGTGGAGGGCTACACCTACCAGGGCGTGACCACGATGCCGTTCCGCAACCTGGGCATCGCGTTCGACGACCTCACCGTCGACCAGCAGAACGCGATCAACTCGCGCGGCGGTCCGGACGTTGCCACGGTCAACGTGAACCAGCAGGTCAACGCCGACGCCGAGCTCGAGATCCGCGGTTGGGAGGTGATCTGGGTGCAGCCGCTGAGCTTCGTGTTCGAGGGCCTGGGCTTCATGGCCAACTACACGAAGATCGACATCGAGACCCTCGGCAAGGACGCGCGGGCGCTGGCCGGCAACGTCTACGGCGTCTCGCCGTCGCTGTGGAACGCTACCGCGTACTGGGAGAACGACGTGGCCTCCATCCGCCTGTCCTACAACTGGGCCGAGGGCGCGGTGGGCACCGGGCCGAACCAGCAGGGCATCCTGCCGGCGCAGATCTACGGCGAGGACCGCGGCCAGCTCGACCTGTCGGCCAGCTACACGCTGTCCAACGTGCCGACCAAGCCGCAGCTGACCCTGAACGTGCTGAACCTGACCGGGGAGGAGCGCCGTTCCAACTTCTGGCACGACAACGCGGTCAACGACATGTACGATCCGGGCACCACGGTCATGGTCGGCGTCCGTGGCAGCTTCTGAGCCGGGGAATCCAGCAGTGACCCGGTGGTAGTCCACCAGCGGCCCGTCCGGTGCAACCGCGCCGGGCGGGCCGTTCACCATCCGCAGCCGGAAACGGCCGCCAGCTTGCACAAACGGGGCGCCAAGTGACGAACAGCAGCACGGAAACCCTCTCGGTCAGGGAGAAGATCGGCTACAGCCTGGGCGACCTGGCGGCCAACCTCATCTTCCAGACGCTGGTCACCTTCCTGGCGTTCTTCTACACCGACGTCTACCGCATACCCGCCAGCGCCGCGAGCACGGTGATCTTCATCGGCGGCCTGCTCGGCGCGTTCGTGTTCACCCCGGTGATGGGCCTGATCGCCGACCGCACGCGCACCCGCTGGGGCAAGTTCCGGCCCTGGATCCTCTGGACCGCGGTGCCGTTCGGCGTGCTCTCGCTGCTGGCCTTCAGCACCCCGGACCTGGGCGAGCGCGGCAAGGTGTTCTACGCCCTGGCCACCTACATCCTGCTGGTGGCGGTGTACGCGGCCAACAACCTGCCGTACGCGGCCCTCAGCGGCGTGATCACCGGCAACATGGCCGAGCGCAACAGCATGTCGGCCTACCGCTTCGTCGCGGTGATGATCGCGCAGTTCATCATCCAGGCGCTGCTGCTGCCGCTGGTTCTGATCCTCGGCGGCGGCGACAAGGCGCAGGGCTTCCAGAACACGATGACGCTGTTCGCCGTCCTCGGCACCGTGTTCTTCCTGATCACGTTCTTCACCACCAGGGAGCGCGTGGTGCCAGAGCCGGCGCAGAAGTCGAGCATCAGCCAGGACCTGGGCGACCTGGTTCGCAACCGCCCGTGGCAGATCATGCTGGCGTTGACCATCCTGGTCTTCATCAACATCGCCCTGAAGGGCGGCATGTACGTCTACTACTTCAAGTACTACCTGGACGAGGCCGCGCTGGCCGGGTTCCTGCAGGACATCGGCTTCAACGGCCTCATCGCCGGGCTGAACTCGGTGCTCACCGGCATGGGCCTGACCGAGTTCCAGTGGCCCAAGGACGCCCCGACCTCGGCGCTGAGCCTGTTCAACGGCGGCGGCATCCTGATGATGATCGTGGGCATCGGCTTCTCCAAGCCGCTGGCCGACCGCTTCGGCAAGCGCAACGTGTACGGCCTGTTCCTCCTGCTGTCCACGCTGTGCCTGCTGGCCTTCATGTTCTTCGACCCGCAGTCGGTGGGCCTGGCGATGGTGGCGCAGGTGATGCACGGCTTCCTGTACGGCATCACCATCCCGCTGCTGTGGGCGATGGTCGCCGACGTCGCCGACTGGTCGGAGTGGAAGAACCGCCGCCGCGCCACCGCGATCGTGTTCTCCGCGATCCTCATCGGCCTGAAGCTGGGCCTGAGCATCGGCGGCGCGCTGGTGGCCGGCATCCTGGCGCACTACGGCTACGACCCGGACCTGCCCGCACAGGCGGCGCAGACGGTGGAGGGCATCAAGCTGTCGATCAGCCTGTACGCCTCCATCCCGTTCCTGGCCTGCATCGCGCTGCTGTTCTTCTACGAGATCAACAAGGCCATGGAATCGCGCATCGAGCACGACCTGGCCGCGCGCCGCGCCGGCCAGCCGGCCTGACCCCCCCACCGCACACGCCATCCCCATGACCGACTACACCGACGACGAGCTGAAGGCGCTGGCCGCCAAGGCCATCTCCCAGCCGCTGGTCACCCACATCTACACCGCCGATCCGTCCGCGCACGTGTTCGAGGGCAAGCTGTACGTCTATCCCTCGCACGACATCGACGCCGGCATCCCGTTCGACGACGACGGCTCGCACTTCGGCATGGAGGACTACCACGTGCTGCGCATGGACTCGCCCGAGGGCGAGGCCGTGGATTGCGGCGTGGCCCTGCACGTCCGCGACGTGCCCTGGGCGGAGCGGCAGATGTGGGCGCCGGACGCGGCGTACAGGGACGGCCGGTACTACCTCTACTTCCCGGCCAAGCGCGCCGACGGCATCTTCCAGATCGGCGTGGCGGTGGGCGACCGGCCCGAAGGCCCGTTCGCGCCCGAGCCCCGGCCCATCGACGGCAGCTACTCGATCGACCCGGCCGTGTTCCGCGACGACGACGGCGAGCACTACATGTATTTCGGCGGCCTCTGGGGCGGCCAGCTGCAGAAGTACCGCGACAACGCCTACGACGAGGGCCACGCCGAGCCGGCCGACGACGCGCCGGCGCTGGGCCCGCGGGTGGCGCGCCTGGCCGCGGACATGAAGCAGTTCGCCGAGGCCCCGCGCGAGGTGGTCATCCTCGGCGAGGACGGCGCGCCGCTGCGCGCCGGCGACCACGCCCGCCGCTACTTCGAAGGCCCGTGGATGCACAAGTACCGCGGCCGGTACTACCTGTCGTACTCCACCGGCAACACGCATTACCTGTGCTACGCCACCAGCGACAACCCGTACGGCCCGTTCGTCTACCAGGGGCGCATCCTGGAGCCGGTGGTGGGCTGGACCACGCACCACTCCATCGTCGAGTTCGGCGGCAAGTGGTGGCTGTACTACCACGACTCCATCCTTTCCGGCGGCGTGACCCACCTGCGCTCGGTGAAGGTCACCGAGCTGCGCTACGACGACCAGGGCCGGATACTCACCATCCAGCCGTATGGCGGCTGAGCCCGCGGCGGCCATGCTCGCCACCGACCCGTTCCCGCCGGGCCGGCTGCTGACGCTGTCCTCCGCCGCGCTGTCGGTGCAGGTGGCGCCGGAGGCCGGCGGCCGCATCGCGCAGATCGCCTGCGACGGGGTGCCGCAGCTGGTCGGCCACGGCGAGCACGGCGCCACTGCCGCCATCGCCTGGGGCAGCTACCCGATGGTGCCCTGGGCCGGACGCACCCGGCGCGGCCGCTTCGACTTCCGCGGCCGCAGCCACCGGCTGCCGCCGAACCTGGGCGAGCACGCCATCCACGGCGTGGGCTTCGTGATGCCGTGGGAGGTGGTCGCGCATTCGGCCACCCACGTGGAGCTGGCGCTGGCGCTGCCGGCGGACGCGCGCTGGCCGTTCGGCGGCATCGCACGCCAGCACATCGAGGTGGACGGCAGGCAGCTGCGCCAGCGGCTGTCGCTCACCGCGGGCGCGCAGGCCATGCCCGCGACCTTCGGATGGCATCCCTGGTTCCGCAAGCCGGACCGGCTGGAGTTCTCGCCCGCGGCGATCTACCCGCGCGACGCCGAAGGCATCGCGGTGGCGCCGCCGGTGCCGCCCACGCCCGGTCCGTGGGACGACTGCTTCCTCAACCAGGCGCCTGTGGTCCTGCACCGCGGCGACCAGCGCCTGCGCCTGACCTCCGACTGCCGGCACTGGGTGGTGTACGACCAGACCGCGCACGCGACCTGCGTGGAACCCCAGCGCGGCCCCGCCGACGGGCTGAACCTGGAGCCGGTGGAGCTGGAGCCCGGCGCCACCGCCGAAGCCTGGTTCCTGATGGCCTGGGACTGAGCCGCCCGCCGGCTCACTCGCTCAGCAGGGCCTGGATCGCCGCAAAGCTGGCGTTGGCGCGTTCCTTGCGGCGTTCGGCGTCGGCCACGGGGTCGGCGCCGTCGCGCTGCAACTCCTCGGCCGGCAGCTCGTCCAGGAAGCGGCTCGGGCGCAGCCGCACCTTTTCGCGGAAGCGTCGGGTCTCGCGGCTGTAGCTGAGCCACAGCTGGGTCTTGGCGCGGGTGATGCCCACGTACATCAGGCGCCGCTCTTCCTCGAGCGAGCCTTCCTCCAGCGCGGCCTCGTGCGGCAGCGTGCCGTCCTCGCAGCCGACGATGAACACGTAGCCGAACTCCAGGCCCTTGGCCGCGTGCAGGCTCATCAGCCGCACCTGGTTGCCGCCGTCGTCCTTGTCGTTGCGCGACAGCAGCGCCAGCTGCGCGGTCAGGTCGCCGGCGGTGGCGCCGCGCGGGCCGCCCTCGAACCACTCGGCCAGCTCGTCCAGGTTGGCCTTGCGGCGCTGGAACGAGGCCTCGTCCTTGCACTGCGCGCGCAGTTCGGCCAGCAGGCCGGACTTCTCCGCCAGGCGGCGCACCAGGTCGGCCGCGCTGAGGCGGGTGGCATGGTCGCGCAGGTCGGCCACGATGTCGTTGAACGCACCCAGGCCGTTGGCCGCGCGCGGCGGCAGCTGCTGCAGCGCGCCCATCGACGCGGCCGCCCGCGACAGCGGCAGGTTGCGGCTTGCGGCCAGCTCCGCCAGCCGTGCCAGCGAGGTTGCCCCGACCTCGCGCCTGGGCGACTGCACCGCGCGCAGGAAGGCGGCGTCGTCTTCGGGGTTGGCCACCACGCGCAGCCACGACAGCGCGTCCTTCACCTCCTGCCGCTCCAGGAAGGCGGTGCCGCCGGTGAGGTGGTACGGCACGCGCAGCAGCTGCAGTGCCTTCTCCAGCGGACGCGACTGGTGGTTGCCGCGGAACAGGATGCAGAACTCGCTCCAGGGCACCTGCCGCGAGGTGTGCAGGAACGCGATCTCCGCCGCCACCCGCTCGGCCTCGTGCTCGCTGTCGCGGCATTCCCACACGCGGATGCGCTCGCCGTCGGCCTGGTCGCTCCACAGCTTCTTCAGGTGCTGGTGCGGGTTGTGCGCGATCAGCGCGTTGGCCGCGCGCAGCACGCGGTTGGAGCAGCGGTAGTTCTGCTCCAGCTTGATGATCCTCAGCTGCGGATAGTCCTTCTCCATCTGCAGCAGGTTGTCCGGGTTTGCGCCGCGCCAGGCGTAGATGCTCTGGTCGTCGTCGCCCACGCAGGTGAAGTTGCCGCGCGGCCCGGCGATGGCCTTCAGCAGGCGGTACTGGGCGTCGTTGGTGTCCTGGCACTCGTCCACCAGCAGGTAGCCGATGCGTTCGCGCCAGGCCGCGGTGATGTCCTGGCTGCCTTCCAGGATCTGCACCGGCAGGCGGATGAGGTCGTCGAAGTCCACCGCGTTGAACGCGGCCAGCCGCGCCTGGTAGCGCGCGTACAGCTTGGCCGCCTCCATTTCCCGCGTGGATCGCGCCGCGGCCAGCGCCTGTTCGGGCGACAGTCCCGCATTCTTGGCGCGCGAGATCAGGTTGCGCGCGTCCTCCACCGCGTCGGGCTTGGCGCCCGGCATCAGGTCCTTGACCTGGGCGGCGGTGTCGTCGGCGTCGAAGATCGAGAAGCCGCGCTTGAGCCCGGCGGCGGCGTGTTCGACCTGCAGGAACTTCAGCCCCAGCGCGTGGAAGGTGCAGAGGGTCAGCCCCTCGGCCGCTTCGCCCTTGATGCGCCTGGCAACGCGCTCGCGCATCTCCCTGGCCGACTTGTTGGTGAAGGTGATGGCGGCGATGCGGCGGGCCGGGTAGCGCCCGGAGGCGACCAGGTGGGCGATCTTCTCGACGATGACGCGGGTCTTGCCGCTGCCGGCGCCGGCCAGCACCAGGAGGGGGCCTTCGTCGTGCACGACCGCGGCGCGTTGGGGGGGATTGAGCACGGGCGCGGACACGGGTGGAACGGACGCGCATTCTACCGCGGGCGCCACCCCGGCCCGGCGGCGCATGCTAAGTTGCGGCGCGGCGGCAGGACGCCGTTGCACGTCCGCCACCGGAAGGACGCCATGACCCAGGCCCGGTCCATCGCAGTCTCCGCCCGCCCGGGCCGCGGTCCGGGCGCCGCATGCTGGCCGCTGCTGGCCGCACTGCTGCTGCCCCTGGCCGCGCCCGCCGCCGGGCAGGCCGGCCCGGTGCACGTGCTGCAATGGGAGGGGCCGGTGGAGCGCCCGACCTTCGGCGGTTTCGTGGGCGAGCCGGACATCGCGCCGGAGCTGCTCACCGAGGGCTTCCTGGCTGCCCATCCCGACATCCGCTGGCGCCGCGAAGGCCTGCATGCCTTCCATCACGGGCGCCACGAGGAGGCGCGCGCGCATTTCCTGCGCGCGGCGCGCTACGCGGACAAGGCCTCCATGGCCATGTTGGCCGAGATGCACTGGAAGGGCCTGGGCGCCCCGGCGGACCGCCCGATCGGCTACGCCTGGATGGACCTGGCCGCCGAGCGCCTGTATCCCGATTTCACCCTCCTGCGCGAGCGCTACTGGCGCGAGCTCGCCCCTTCCGAACGGGAGGATGCCATCGCCCGCGGCCAGGCCCTGCTGGCCGAATACGGCGACGACGTGGCCAAGCCGCGCCTGGCGCGCATCCTCAAGCGCGAAGGGCGGCGCGTGACCGGCAGCCGCACCGGGTCGGTGGGCTTCCTGCGCATCGTGCCCATGACCGGTCCGGCCGCCGGGCGCGGCATCGTGCTGCGCGCCGAGGACTACTACCGCCGCGACTACTGGGAG
Source organism: Pseudoxanthomonas sp. (assembly GCA_035687185.1). Classification (GTDB taxonomy): domain Bacteria; phylum Pseudomonadota; class Gammaproteobacteria; order Xanthomonadales; family Xanthomonadaceae; genus Pseudoxanthomonas. The sequence continues at coordinate 18,777 of DASRYN010000058.1, forward strand.
CCGGAACGCTACTGGTCGTGGCAGGACGCGGTATGGAGGGCGCCGCCCCGCGAGCGCGTCGACGTGGGCGACCCGGAACAGGTGCCGCCGCGCTAGCCGATCGCACCGCCGCCACGGGCCTTAGAATCCGTCCATGGCCAAGCTCTACTTCTACTATTCGGCGATGAACGCGGGGAAGACCACCACCCTGCTGCAGTCGGCGTACAACTACCGCGAGCGCGGCATGCGCACGCTGATCCTCACCCCGCGGCTGGACGACCGCGGTGGCCGCGGCGGCGTGGTCGCCTCGCGCATCGGCCTGCGCGCCGAGGGCACGGCCTTCGACCGCGACACCGACCTGGAGCGGCTGGTGGAGGCCGACCTGCTGGCCCAAGGCCCGCTGGGCTGCGTGCTGGTGGACGAGGCCCAGTTCCTCACCCGCGCCCAGGTGTGGCAGCTGAGCGAGGTGGTGGACCGCCTGCGCGTGCCCGTGCTGTGCTACGGCCTGCGCACCGATTTCCGCGGCGAGCTCTTCGAGGGCAGCCAGTACCTGCTGGCCTGGGCCGACGAGCTGCAGGAGATCAAGACCATCTGCCACAGCGGCCGCAAGGCCACCATGAACGTGCGCGTGGATGCCCAGGGTCGCGCCGTGCAGGACGGCCCGCAGGTGGAGATCGGCGGCAACGAGCGCTACGTCTCCGTCAGCCGCCAGGAATTCAAGAAGGTCATGCGCGGCGAAGGCACCATCGAGCCGCTGCAGGTACCGCTGCTGTGAGGCCGGAGGGACCGTGCTTGCCGGCCCGGGGTGTGGCGGACGCCCGTCGTCCGCAACGACGCCGCGCAGCCCGGTTTATCACCACGGCCAGTTCAAGCCGAACCCGCTTCGCGGCTTGGTTGGGTTCAGGCGTTAGGCCCTACGGCAACCATCCCGGCTCTTCCTAGAGAACCCCATGAAGAAACTTCTGATTTTGGCGATTGCCATCGCCTTCGATGTCGCGGCGACGGAAGCACAAAGCCCAACCTTGGACGAGAGACTTGGCGACCTTGAGCTCAGAACGGCCAAGTTCATCTCGGGAAAGGAAAAGATGGCCGCTGGCTTTGCCCGGCTGCCTCCAAATCTCCGGCAGGCCGCCTGTGGCGCATATCCAGTCAAATCGGACGAGGAGGCAATAGCGACCTTCCGGAGGAAGATTGCGGACATAGAGGCGTCCGGGTCCGCGACCCACCTCAGTCCAGACCAGGCCGCCAGGCTTTCCGCACAGAAGGAGACGGTGTCAAGGCTCTCTCCCGGCATTGACTGCTCCAAGCTATAGTGGCTGGGCGCGCTGTCACCTCAGCGTGGCCGCGCCTGGCCATTCCTTCAAGCCGAAGCCGCTTTGCGGTGCGGCTTGAACCAGGCATGGGGCCCGCATGAGAGCGCATCGTGTCGTCTGGGTGCAACTGGCCGCCTTCGTGGCCCTCGGCGGCGCTTTGGTCCACTTGGCGCGATCATCGGCGGGCCCTCGTGGTTGCCTTCTTCGGCGCGCCGCCGCGCGTCGTCGCTTCAGCTCAGGCGGGCACGTGGCTGGCTCCGGTGAGCGCACTGGTCATCGCCGGGCTCATGGCGGTGTGCCATTTACGCCGGTTCCGTGGTCGGCTGGGTACGTCGTCCCCCTTTGCAGAGAACGGCACTCGCCACCCTCGCTGCCGTCTGCCTGCTCCGGGCGCTCATTCTTCCTGCGATCGCCTTTTCGCAGCCAGACTTCCGGTGTGCATGCGAGGTGGCCAGTGCAGTGGTTTGGTGGCTGGCCGGCGCTGGTTTCGTGGCCGCCTTCCGCCTCTCGGGTGCAAGGGCCAGCCCCGCTCGAGCGGACGCGCGAGAGCCAGCCCGTGCCGGGCTCGTACGCCAGCGGCCGCGCCGCTCGACTCGACCGTCAGGCCGCCCGGGGAGGTTTGCATGAGCTACAGGATCGAGCAGGATGACGCCAAGCGCGGGTCTTTCGCAGGGTACAGGTACCGCATATACCGGGATGGGAGGTTGATCGCCCATTACTGGCACGACTATCGCGGCGACGAGCACGCCATTGAGTTCGTCAACGGCGACAAGGAGTCATGGCCGGTGGGGCGGATGGTCGACTTCATCCAGGGGGGCGGCCCCCAGCCACTGGTTCTGTCCCAACGCGCCGTGGCGTACCTTGATGGCAAGGGGCGCAAGCTCGTGCCTTGCTCTACTGAATAGCGGCAGCGGCCTGGCCATCCAATTGGCACGATCCACCTTCCACTTCCACCTTCCACTTCCGCGCAGGGGACACATGCACATGGCCGCATTGCAAGCACCCGGGCTCCAATTCCCCTGGCACGCATGGGTGCTGGGGGCGCTGTTCGCGCTCTTCGGATTGGCGTCCGGGTTCGACCACGTCATGAGCCTTGCGCAGGGAGCGTCCTATTACCACGCATCGGGCATGACCGAACAGCAGGTGGCGCATTTCACGGCGGTGCCGTTCTGGGCCGTGCTGGCGTGGTCCGCTTCGGTCTGGGCCGGCCTGATGGGCGCCGTGGCGCTGCTGGTGCGTCGCCGGGCGGCGTGGGTGCTGTTCGCGGTCTCGGTTGCGGGCAGCCTGGGCTATATCGCGTATTCCTTCCTGTTGTCCGCGGGCAGGGAGGCGATGGGCGTGCTGTGGCCCATGCCGTTCGTCGTGACCGCGCTCACGGCGGGCATGGCCTTCTACTGCTGGCGGCTTGGCCGGAAAGGCGTGCTGAGGTAAAAGAACGCGAGGGGAGATCATGGAACGTCTTGCCGCCCTTCTTGCAGCCGCAATCGCTGCGGCCGGATCGCCCGCCGCGCAGCCCCAGGGCCGGCCATTGTCCTGCGTGCCCGCCCGCACGTGCGGATGCGGCATCGTGGTGTCGGGGAACGCCTGCCCGAACGGAGGGGTGCACTTCTTCCATGAGCTGGCCGATGGCGCCCCGCTGCAGTTCGATGCTGGCCAGGGGGTGGTCACCGCCACGTCGAACCGGGCTCGCACGAACGCCTTCGGCCGCGGGCCGGGCGAATCCTGGACGGAGACCTACCGCCATGGCGGCGTCGACATCGAAGTCCGCTACTCGCCCGGGCCGAACACGTGCCCGATGCTCCCGCAGGGCGAGCAATGCGAGTACTTCGATGTCCGTGCCCGGGTGTTGATCTCCGGCCCGGAAGGCACCCGGAGCTACTCCGGGGTGGGCGCATGCGGCTGCTAGCGGCGCGCCGCGATCCGCTGCGAACCGGGCACCCCGCGGGGCGCGGGGATCCGGCGCCGGCGTGGCCGACCGGAACCGGGGCGGCTGATGCCGGCGTCGATGCCCATGGCCGTTGACCCGTGCGCCCGCGCCGCGCTGGCCGAGTCGACCCGCTGGCTGGTCGGCGGCCGCATCACCAATTTCCGGTTCGAGGAATCGGTGCCGCAGTCGGACGATCCGGCGATCCGGGAGATCCACCACCAGTTCTGGCTGCTGTACAGCGACTTCCGGGAGCATCGCCTGGTCGATGGGGACCGGCTGTCGCAGGCGCAGCGGGACATGGCCGCGCGCTGCGTCCTCTTCCTCAAGTCCGGCCTTCCCTACCCATGGCCCGTGCCGTCCCGCGCAGCGGCCGCGCTTCTGACCGCGGCCAACCTGCTGACGTTCGGCCTGGCCGGCCGCATCTGTTCCCGGCGCCTGGCGGCCTCCGGGGACATGGCGTACTGGCCCTTCATCTCGCAGGCGCAGTACGCTGACGCCCTGCAAGCGCCCGTCTACCTGTCAGGTACGGGCGCGGGCGATCCCTCCGGGCCCAACCCGCCCGGTTCCGGGGGTGGCTCCGCGACGCTGCTTCGAGCCGACGCCGTTTCCGGCGGGCGTGATCCAGGGGGTCCGACGTGAGGGGAACCGTGCTGGCACTGGCGTTCGCGACGGCTCCGGCCGCCGCCGTGGCGCAGGACGCTTCCGCCCCCGCCGACCCGGACCGCGGGCAGGCGATGGTTTCGCCGGGAATCCGCGAAGGGCTGCGGGAGGAGTTCCGCAGGATCGAGCCGATCTCGACCTACCTGGCGGCGGTCACGGCCCCCGCGCGCCGCGTCACCGCGGAGGCCGCGGGGTTGCGCCCGTCGCAACTGGGCGAGCCGCGGCTGCTCGTGGTGGGGCCGCTGCCCGACGCGGAGCTGCGGCGGCTGCTGGCGGTCCATGCCGTCCGGGAGCCGCTCTCGAAGGTGGTGGGCGACGGGAAGTACGCGCGTCTGTATTTCGGCGACCCCGCGAAGGACCCATGCTGCTTCGGCGAATGGACCTACTCGAAGGAATCGGGCGAATGGCGGCGCATCTTCGTGTACTCGCGGTCGCACTAGGCGGCCCACGCACCTCCGGGAGGCCCTCGATGTTGCGGGCCCTCGTGGGCCTGGGCGCCCTGGCCGGCCTGCTGGCCGCCAGCGGCGGGTTGCGGGCGGCCGATCCTGCGGCCAGGGCCGTTGCCGCCTACCTGGGCGCGGCGGAGCGGGTCCGGCACGACGCCTCGCAACTGGCCGGGCAGATCGCGCCCGCGCACCCGGAAGTGGCCGAGATCGTCCGGAGGTCGCTGCGCTACCTGGACCCGGAAGAAGTGGACGAACGCGCCGCCGCCGTCTTCAGCCGGCACATGAGCGCCGCAGACCTCGAGGCGTTCGGCGCCTTCATGGCCACGCCGCTGGGGAAGCGGGTCGGGGAAACCTTCCGCGCCAACCTGGAGCCGGGAAGCCTGGAGGCGGCGTTCGCGAAGTATCCGCCGTCGGACACCGGCGAACTGGACCGGTTCTTCGCCTCGGCGCCCGCGCAGAACGCCCTGGCCGCCATCTCCGGCGAGCAGTGGCAGCAGACGTGGCAGGCCTATGGCGAGATCCTGGCCTGCCGCTACTTCACGCACGAGGACCCGAAGGCGCTGGCTGCCGCGCAGCAGAAGGGCAGGTGCCTTGTGCCGTAGGGCGCACCGCGAGCGCGGGGGCACGCGGCCGGTCCGTCGTCGGTCGTCCGGCGCCGGGCCGGCGCCGCCGCACGCTCAGTACAGCACCCGCTCGGCCGGCGGCGGCGGGTTCCACTGGTACAGCCAGGTCTCGGTGAGGGCGCGGCCCTCGTGGCGCAGGTACAGGCGCAGGTCGATCTGGGTGGTGGAGTCGTCCGGCGGGTACACGTCGAACATGGCGCGGTAGCCTTCGATGGCGTGCAGCGGACGGGCGGAGACGGTGTCGATCTGGCCGCGGCGGGTTTCCACCACCGCCTCGACGGGGGCGTTGCGCCGGGCCAGCTCGGCCAGCGCGCCGCCGGCGAAGTCCACGGCGAAGCGCTGCGAGTAGCGCTCGCGCTTGAAGCCGATCACGCCGCCCAGGCCGGTGCGGGTGGCCACGCACTCGGCCAGCGGCGGCCGCGCCGGCGCCTGCGCGCCCCAGTACAGGCGGTAGCCGATCAGCAGCTCCTGGCCGGGCTGCGGCTTGGCCTGCGGGTTCCAGAACGCGACGATGTTGTCGAAGGTCTCGTCCACGGTCGGGATCTCCACCAGCTGCACCGAGCCCTTGCCCCAGCCGTGCTTGGGCTCCACCCACAGCGAGGGGCGGCGGTCGTAGAACACGCCGTCGTCCTGGTAGTGGTCGAAGTCGCGGTCGCGCTGCAGCAGGCCGAAGCCGCGCGGGTTCTCGTCGGCGAAGGCGTTGAAGCGCAGGTGCTGCGGGTTGCCCAGCGGCCGCCAGATCCACTCGCCGGCGCCGGTCCACATCGCCAGGCCGTCGCTGTCGTGGATCTCCGGGCGCCAGTCCCAGGCCATGCGGCGGTCGTTCTCGCCCGCCTGGTACATGCTGGTGCACGGGGCGATGCCCAGGCGCTCGATCTCCCTGCGCGGGTAGAGCGCGGCGTCCACGTCCATCAGCAGCGGCTCGCCGCGGGTGATGGCGAAGCGGTAGGCGCCGGCCACGCTGGGCGAGTCCAGCAGGGCGTAGACCACCAGCGTCTCCGAGCCCGGCGCCGGGCGTTCGAGCCAGAACGCGGTGAAATCGGGGAACTCCTCCGGCCGCGGCATGCCGGTGTCGATGGCCAGGCCGCGCGCGGACAGGCCATACTGCATGCTTGCGCCCACCGCGCGGAAATAGCTCGCGCCCAGGAACGCGGCGAAGTCGCGGCGCACGTCGTCCGGCGCGTTGAGGCGGAAGCCGGCGAAGCCCAGGTCCTTGGGCAGGCGGCGGCCGTCCAGGCCGCTGCGGCCGTAGTCGAACATGCCCGGGTCGTAGGCCAGCTCCTGCGCCTGGCCGCCGGCCACCTCGAACATGCGCACCGGTCGCTTGAAGTAGATGCCCAGGTGGAAGAACTTGGCCTGGAACCGCGCGCCGGGCACGTCGTTCCACAGCGCGTGGTCCTGGCGGAAGCCGATGGACTGGTACTGATCCCAGTCCAGCGCGGCCACGGCGGGCGGCAGCACGTCGCTGCGCGGCGCGAACGGGCGGCCGGCCAGGGCGCGGGCATGGCCCTTGAGCCAGGCGTAGTCGAACGGGTGGCGCTGGCCCAGCGGCACGGGCGCGGCGGCGGCTTCCAGCAGCGGCAGGGGCAGGCCGGCGGCGGCGAGCGCGGCGGCGGCACGGGTCAGGAACTGGCGTCGGTGCATGGCGCGTTCGGCGATGGGGAATGTCGGCGCGCCATCTTAAGCATTCAGCCGTGCAGGTCGCGGCCCGGCGGGCGGCCGCGCCGGGCGCGGTTCAGCCACCGCCGCAGGGCGGTTCAGCGCTGGCAGCGCGGGCACCAGACGCTGGCGCGCTGGCCGATGCTGGCCTCGCGCAGCGGGGTGCCGCAGGCGCGGCAGGGCAGGCCGCCGCGGCCGTAGACCGACAGCTCCTGCTCGAAGTAGCCCGGCGCGCCGTCCGGGCTGAGGAAGTCGCGCAGGGTCGTGCCGCCGCGGGCGATGGCCTGCTGGAGGATGGCGCGCGCGGCCCGGGCCAGGGCTCCGTAGCGGGCGCGCGAGACCCGCCCGGCCGGGCGCAGCGGCGAAATGCCGGCACGGAACAGGCTCTCGGCCGCGTAGATGTTGCCCACGCCCACCACGATGCGCTGGTCCATCAGGAAGGCCTTCACCGGCGCGCTGCGGCCGCGGCTGCGGATGAACAGCCACTCGCCGTCGAAGGCGTCCGACAGCGGCTCCGGGCCCAGGCCGCGCAGCAGCTCGTGCTCGCTGCCGGCCGGCTGCCAGAGCAGGCAGCCGAAGCGGCGCGGGTCGTTGAAGCGCAGCACCCGGCCCGAGTCCAGCGCCAGGTCGACGTGGTCGTGGACGCCGGGCGGGGTATCGGCCGGCAGCACGCGCAGGCTGCCGGACATGCCCAGGTGCAGCAGCGCGCTGTCGCCGGCGTCGGTGTCCAGCAGCAGGTACTTGGCGCGCCGGCGCACCTGCACGATGCGTCGCCCCGGCAGCCGGTGGCGCACCTCGTCGGGGATGGGCCAGCGCAGGTCCGGGCGGCGCAGGGTGACGCCGGTCACGGTGCGGCCCTCCACGTGCGGCGCCAGCCCGCGGCGGGTGGTCTCGACCTCGGGCAGCTCGGGCACGGCTCAGGCCCCGGCGGCGGCCAGGTAGTGGCCGTGGCCGAGCGCGTCGCGCTCCTGCCACACGCGCACCGGGCCGCCGAACGCCTGCGACAGCAGCGCTGCGTCGAGCATCGCCGCGCGCGGGCCGTCGGCCAGCACCCGCCCGTCCTGCAGCACCACCACCCGGCCGATCTCCGGCACGATCTCCTCCACGTGGTGGGTCACCAGCACCAGGGTGACCCCCTGCCGCGCCAGCGCGCGCAGGGTCTCCAGCAGGCGCGCGCGGGCGACCAGGTCCAGCCCGGTGCTGGGCTCGTCCAGCAGCAGCGCGTGCGGGCGGTTGACCAGGGCGCGGGCGATCAGCACCCGGCGGGCCTCGCCGGTGGACAGCTCGGCGTAGCGGCGCCGGCGCAGGGCCCCGGCCGCGGTGCGCTCCAGGGCCTCGGCGGCGCGCGCGCGCATGTCGTCGGTGACCTCGCGGAACGGCGGCACCACGAAGCTGGCGAACAGGCCGCCGAGCACCGCGTCCTCCGCGGTCAGCTCCGGGATGCTGCCCAGCTGCGCGCCGAAATCGCCGGTGACGATGCCCAGCTGCGAGCGCAGCCGGTCCACCTGCCAGCGCGACTGCCCCAGCACCCGCACCGGCGGGCAGTCGCCGGCGCGTGCCAGCGGGTACAGCTCGCGGGTGATGAGCTTGATGAGGGTGGACTTGCCGCAGCCATTGGCCCCCAGGATGGCGGTGTGCTGGCCCTGGTCGATGCGCAGCGACAGCTCGTGCAGCACCCGCACCTGGCCGCGGACCACGCTGGCACGGTCCAGCTCGATCAGGGGCGGGCGTTCGGCATCGGCCGCGGGCAGGGTGGCGGACGGGGCGGTCATGGCGGGCGGTTCACTGGACTGTGCCGCGCATGAACACCACGCGCGGCCGGTGCGTGCAGTTTGCCGGATCAGGCGCCATCATGTCGCCACGCGGGCCGCGGTGGCCCGTCTTCACGAGTCTGCGCAATGCCCGACGCCCTCCTCCAGTTCCTCGCCTCCGGCCTGGCCGGCCTCGGCTGGGGCGGCCTGCTGCTGGTGCTGCTGGTCTTCACCCAGCTCACCATCTTCTCGGTCACGCTGTACCTGCACCGCAGCCAGGCCCACCGCGGCGTGGACTTCCACCCGGTGCTGGCGCACTTCTTCCGCTTCTGGACCTGGCTGACCACCTCGATGATCACCCGCGAGTGGGTGGCCATCCACCGCAAGCACCACGCCAAGGTGGAGACCGAGGAGGACCCGCACAGCCCGCAGACGCGCGGCATCGGCCGCGTGTTCTGGCACGGCGTGGAGCTGTACCGCGAGGCGCGCGCCGACCGCGCCGGCATCGAGCAGTACGGCAAGGGCGCGCCGGACGACTGGATCGAGCGCCACCTCTACACCCCGCACGCCAACCTCGGCCCGACCCTGCTGCTGGTGCTGAACTTCGTCCTGTTCGGCGTGCCGGGCGTGGCGCTGTGGGCCGTCCAGATGGCGTGGATCCCGTTCTGGGCCGCCGGCGTGGTCAACGGCCTGGGCCACTGGTGGGGCTACCGCAACTTCGAGTCGGCCGACACCTCGACCAACCTGACGCCGTGGGCGTTCTGGATCGGCGGCGAGGAACTGCACAACAACCACCACGCCTTCCCCAGCTCGGCGCGCTTCTCGATGCGCCGCTGGGAGTTCGACATCGGCTGGGTGGCGATCAAGGCCCTGGAGAAGCTGGGTCTGGCCAGGGTGTTGCGCGTCGCGCCGAGCCTGGACATCCGCCCCAACATCGCCGTGCCCGACGCCGAGACCCTGCGCGCGCTGCTGTCGCACCGCTTCCAGGCCATGACCGACTACCAGCGCAACGTGCTCAAGCCGGCGCTGCGCGAGGAGGCCGCCGCGGCCGGCGCCAAGCTGCGCCAGCTGCTGCCGCGGCGGATGCGCAAGGGGCTGGTGGACGACGGCCGCTGGCTCAAGCCGGACGCGCGCGAGCAGCTGCGGCAGTGGGTGGCGCAACGGCCGCGCATCAAGTCGCTGGTCGAGCACCGCGCGCGCCTGGCCGCGCTGCTGGAGGCGCGCAGCCACGACGCGGCCGAGCGCCTGCGCCAGCTGCAGGCCTGGTGCCAGGAAGCCGAGAACAGCGGCATCCGCGCGCTGCAGGAGTACTCGGCGCGGCTGAAGGGCTACGCGCTGGCGCACTGATGGGCGGCCGCGGCGCCACCGGCCGTTGCAACGCCGCGGCGGCGCTGGCGCTTGCCGGCTTGGTCGCGGCATGGCCGGCCGTGGCGCAGGTCGAGCGCGCCGCCGACTACCTGGCGAAGATGGACGGCGACGGCGACGGCCGGGTGTCGCAGGCCGAGTACGTCGCCTGGATGGGCTACGCCTTCGAGCGCATGGACCGCGACGGCGACGGGGTGCTGTCGCCGGCCGAGCAGCCCGGCGGCCAGGGCCGCCCGATCACCTTGGAATCGCACCGCCAGCGCCTGGCCGACCGTTTCCGGCGCCAGGACGCCAACGGCGACGGCCACCTGGACGCACGCGAACTGGCCGCCCCGCCCCGGTAGGCGGCGCCATGCGGCTGGTGGAGGTGACGGCGATCGCGCAACGCCCGCCCGCGTTGCGTGCATGGGCCCGGTGCGGTGAGGACTAGGCGGCCGGCGGCCCGCGCGGCGGGTCGACCAGCGGCTGCCCGTGCTGCAGCAGCCACAGCATGATCGCCTTCTGCCGCACGTAGTTGGCGCTGACGTAGGACTCCACCAGGCCCGGCCAGCCATCGAGGAAGCCGCCGCGCAGGACGTAGCCGCGGAAGAAGCGCCAGGCCGGCGCCAGCACCAGCCTGGCCAGCGAGGCGCGCCGGCCGCGCGCGAAGTCGTGCTCGGCCATCATCCGCGCGTAGCGCTGCTTCTTGGCCAGCAGCTGGTCGAACGAGCGGTACGGGTAATGCAGCAGGTCCCCGTGCAGCGTGGCCACCGCGCCGCGCACCGACACCGCCTCGTGGATCTCGCGCCCGCCGTGCCAGCCGCCGCGGCGACGGTCGAACAGGCGCAGCACGCGGTCGGGGTAGGCCGTGCCGTGGCGGAGGAAGCGGCCGTAGTACTCCGACAGCCGCGCGAAGCGATAGCCTGCCGCGCGCGCGAAGCCGGCCCGGCGCTCGGCCTCGATGGCGTCGCGCAGTTCGGGCGACACCCGCTCGTCGGCGTCCAGGCACAGCACCCAGTCGTGCGCGGCCTGCT
>DASRYN010000059.1:0-4748 GCA_035687185.1 Pseudoxanthomonas sp.
CCGGGCCGGCCCCCTGTGCTAGCGTCATCGGTTGCTTTTCCCGAACACGGAGTACCCGATGTCGCGTTTCGCCCAGGCCTGCCTGTTCGCCGGCCTCATCGCCGCCGGTGCGGCCTCTGCCCAGGAGCCGGCCATGACCGACGACCCCTACCAGTGGCTTGAGGACGTGACCGGCGACAAGCCGCTGGACTGGGTCCGCGCGCAGAACGCCCGCACCGACGCCGCGCTGGCCTCCACCCCGGAGTTCAAGCGCATGGAGGCCGGCATCCGCGAGGTGCTGGACTCGGACGCCAAGATCCCCGCCGTGCAGAAGATCGGCGACTACTACTACAACTTCTGGAAGGACCGTAACCACGAGCGCGGCGTCTGGCGCCGCACCACGCTGGAGGAATACCGCAAGCCCAACCCGGCATGGGAGGTCGTCCTGGACCTGGACGCGCTGAACAAGGCCGAGGGCGAGAACTGGGTCTGGCACGGCGCCGACTGCCTGCGCCCGAAGTACGAACGCTGCCTGATCGCGCTCTCGCGCGGCGGCGCCGACGCCGACGTGACCCGCGAGTTCGACCTCACCCGCAAGGCGTGGGTCGAAGGCGGCTTCTTCCGCCCGGAGGCCAAGGGCGGGCTGGGCTGGATCGACCAGGACACGGTCTACGTCTACACCGACTTCGGCCCCGGTTCGATGACCGAGTCCGGCTACCCGCGCGTGGTCAAGCGCTGGAAGCGCGGCACCCCGCTGGCCTCGGCCCAGGTGGTCTACGAGGGCCGTCCCGACGACATGTACATCGCGGCCATCCACGACGACACGCCCGGCCACGAGCGCGACTTCGTCAGCCGCACCATCGCCTTCTACAACGACGAGCTGTACCTGGTCGGCAGCGGCGGGCTGGTCAAGGTCGACGCGCCCAACTCGGCCAACAAGAGCGTCAAGCGCGAATGGCTGACGCTGGAGCTGCGCGAGCCGTGGACCGTCGGCGGCCGCACCTACGCCGCCGGCGCGCTGCTGGCCACGAGGTTCGACGACTTCATGGCCGGCAAGCGCGAGTTCGAGGTGCTGTTCGAGCCCACCGAGCGCAGCTCCCTGGCCGGCTTCACCTGGACGCGCAACCACCTGGTGCTCAACGTGCTGGAGGACGTGAAGAACCGCCTGCGCGTGCTCACCCCCGGCGCCGGCGGCTGGAAGCGCAGCGAATTCACCGGCGCGCCGGCGTTCGGCACCCTGGGCGTGGGCGCGGTGGACAGCGACGAGTCCGACGCGGTGTGGCTGACGGCCACCGACTACCTCACCCCGACCACGCTGTCGCTGGCCACCATCGGCCAGCCGCCGGAGCAGCTCAAGGCGATGCCGGCCTTCTTCGACGGCTCGCGCCACGTGATCGAGCAGCACTTCGCCACCTCCCGGGACGGCACCCGCGTGCCGTACTTCCTGGTGCGGCCGAAGGACCTGAAGAACGACGGCAAGGCCCCGACCCTGCTGTACGGCTACGGCGGCTTCGAGATCTCGCTCACGCCGTCCTACTCCGGCGGCCTGGGTCGCGCCTGGCTGGCCAACGGCGGCGTGTACGCGGTGGCCAACATCCGCGGCGGCGGCGAGTACGGCCCGCGCTGGCACCAGGCCGCGCTCAAGGCCAACCGCCACCGCGCCTACGAGGACTTCGCCGCGGTCGCGCAGGACCTGGTCAGGCGCGGGATCACCTCGCCCGCGCACCTGGGCGTGCAGGGCGGCAGCAACGGCGGCCTGCTCACCGGCAACATGCTCACCCAGTACCCGGAGCTGTTCGGCGCGGTGGTGGTGCAGGTGCCGCTGCTGGACATGAAGCGCTACAACAAGCTGCTGGCCGGCGCCTCGTGGATGGCCGAGTACGGCAACCCGGACACGGCCGACTGGGAGTTCATCCGCACCTTTTCGCCGTACCACCTGTTCGACCCGGCGCGGGAATACCCGCCGGTGATCTTCCTGACCTCCACCCGCGACGACCGTGTCCACCCGGGCCACGCGCGCAAGATGGCGGCGAAGATGATCGACGCCGGCAAGGACGTGACCTACTACGAGAACATCGAAGGCGGCCACGGCGGCGCGGCCAACAACGCGCAGGCCGCGCACATGGCGGCGCTGGCCTACACCTTCCTGTGGCAGCGCCTGTCCGCCGGCACCGCGGGCAAGTGACGCGGCCGCTCCCCCGGCCCGGCCGGGGGAGCCAGGCGGCCGGCGCCCGTCCCGCGGCGCGCCGGCTTGGATTTCCCACCCCGGGACCCCATCGATGAAAGCCCTCCTTCCGCTCGCGCTCGCCGTCCTGATGACCACGCCCAGCCCGCCCCTGTCCGCCGCCCCCGTCCCGCCGGACGCCGCGCGCAAGCCGCACACGGTCAAGGCGCCGTTCGGCGCCACCCGCGAGGATCCGTACTACTGGCTGCGCGACGACAGCCGCAAGGACCCGGCGATGCTCGCCTACCTCGAGGCCGAGAACGCCTACACCGATGCGGTGATGGAGCGGCTGAAGCCGCTGCAGGAGCAGATCTACGGCGAGATCGTCGCCCGCATCAAGCAGGACGACAGCTCGGTGCCGTACCGCGAGCGCGGCTGGTGGTACTACTCGCGCTACGAGGCCGGCAAGGACTACCCGATCCACGCCCGCCGCCGCGACGGGCAGGGCGTGGACGCGCTGTCCATCCAGGCGGCCAACGAGCGCGGCGACTTCGCCGGCGAGCAGGTGCTGCTGGACGTCAACGCCATGGCCGCCGGCAAGGACTACTTCAACGTGGGCGACTACGCGGTCAGCCAGGACAACCGCATCCTGGCCTGGGCCGAGGACGACGTCGGCCGCCGCCAGTACACGGTGCGCTTCCGCAACCTGGAGACCGGCGAGACCTACCCCGAGGCGATCGAGGGCGTGTCGCCCAACCTGGTGTGGGCCGACGACAATCGCACCCTGTTCTACGTGGAGAACGACCCGGAAACGCTGCTGACCGTGCGCGTGAAGAAGCACGTGCTCGGCACCCCGGTGGCGCAGGACGCGCTGGTCTACGAGGAGCAGGACGACAGCTTCTACATGGGCATCGGCCGCACCCGCGACGACCGCTACATCACCATCGGCGTGGACAGCACCGTCTCCTCCGAGCTGCGCTACGCGCCGGCCGACGATCCGCGGCAGTTCACCGTGCTGGCCCCGCGCGAGCGCGACGTGGAGTACGACGCCGACCACCACGGCGGGCGCTGGGTGATCCGCACCAACGCGCCCGGCCCCGACGGCACGCGCGCGACCAACTTCAAGCTGGTCGCCGCGCCCAGCGACGGCACCTCGCGCGCGCAGTGGCAGGACCTGCTGCCGCACGACCCGGCGGTGTTCATCGAGGACTTCGAGCTGTTCGACGGCTTCACCGCCGTGGCCGAACGCTCCCAGGGGCTGGAGCGCATCCGCCTGCTCAAGGCCGGCGGCGCGCAGGACTACGTGGCCGCCGACGAGCCGGCCTATTCCATGGGCCTGTCGGTCAACGCCGAGGCGGACACCCCGTGGCTGCGCTACAGCTACACCTCGCTGGCCACGCCGGCCACCACCTACGAGCTGAACATCGCCACCGGCGAGCGCCGCCTGCTCAAGCAGCAGGCCGTGCTGGGCTACGACCCCTCGCAGTACGTCACCGAGCGGGTATGGGTGACCGCCCGCGACGGGGCCAGGATCCCGGTCTCGCTGGTGTACCGCAAGGGCTTCCGCAAGGACGGCACCGCCGCGATGCTGCAGTACGCCTACGGCAGCTACGGCATTTCCATGGACCCGGCGTTCAACTCGCCGGTGGTCAGCTTGCTCGACCGCGGCATGGTGTACGCCATCGCCCACATCCGCGGCGGCCAGGAGATGGGCCGGCAGTGGTACGAGGACGGCAAGCTGCTCAGGAAGCAGAACACCTTCAACGACTTCGTCGACGTCACCCGCGAGCTGGTGCGCCTGGGCTACGCCGCGCCGGACCGCGTGGCCGCCTCGGGCGGCAGCGCCGGCGGCCTGCTGATGGGCGCGGTGGCCAACCAGGCGCCGCAGGACTACCGGGTGATGGTGGCGCAGGTGCCGTTCGTGGACGTGGTCACCACCATGCTGGACCCGACCATTCCGCTGACCACCAACGAGTACGACGAGTGGGGCAACCCCGAGCAGCAGCCGTTCTACGACTACATGCTGTCGTACTCGCCCTACGACAACGTCAAGGCGCAGGCGTACCCGGCGCTGTTCGTCGGCACCGGGCTGTGGGACTCGCAGGTGCAGTACTGGGAGCCGGCCAAGTGGGTGGCGCGCCTGCGCGACCTCAACACCGGCACGCATCCGGTGGTGTTCCGCACCAACATGGATGCCGGCCACGGCGGCAAGTCCGGCCGCTTCCGCCGCTTCCGCGAGATGGCCGAGACCTACGCCTTCGTGCTCGACCAGCTCGGCGTGGCCGACGCGCCGCGGTAGGGCGGCGCGAGCTCCGGGCAGCGCGGCGGTCGCCCGCAAGACGGGCTCCTACATCATCCCCTGTGGGCGCCGGCCTCGCCGGCGACCTGGCAATGCCATGCGGCCCGCGCCCATCCGTGCCCTCCCATGAAGGGGCGCTGCGGCACCGGGACGTCACCGCCGCCACTGCCATCACCGCCGCCACGCCGCCTTCGCCGCCACCGCCGCCGCCACCGCCGCCACCGCCACCGCCGTCGCCGCCACCGCCACCGCCACCGCCACCGCCACCGCCACCGTCGTCGTCGCCGTCGCCGTCGCCGTCGCCGT
>DASRYN010000060.1:0-3235 GCA_035687185.1 Pseudoxanthomonas sp.
CGCCGGCCGACCCGCCGCAGCCGCCCGCCGCCACCGCGGCGCCGGCACCCGCACCGGCAACCGCCACCCCGCCCGCGCCGGCGGCGGATGCGCCTCCGGTCGATCCGGGCATCGTCGCCGACCCCGACGCGGCCACGCTGGCGCGCTACCAGGCCGACATCGCGCACACGGTGTCGCGCCTGCCGGGGATCACCCGCGCGCATTGGCTCACCCGCGCCACCCTGGTGGTCGACCGCGTCGGCAGCGACAAGGCCATCTGGCCGATGATCTGCGCCGAGCTGGAGCGCTATCCGTCGCTGCGCACGGTGCGCGTGCAGCTCAACCCGCGCCCGGAGCGCGACGAGCCGGTGCGCTGGCGGCAGTGCCGCACCATGTAGCCGGCCGCGCCGCGGCACCTGGACCGTGAACGAAGACGCCGACCCCCGGCCGGCGTCTTCGCCTGCGTGGACGGCCGCGCGCCGTCAGGCCGGCGGCGCGCCCTCGTGCGCCGTTTCGCCGGCGGCGTCGGCCACCGCCGCGTCTTCCTCTTCGTCCAGCGAGGCATCCACGCGCTCCACCGCCTGCAGCGACTCGCCCTCCGCCAGCCGGATCAGGGTGACGCCCTGGGTGTTGCGGCCCACCTGCGAGATCTCCGCCGCGCGCGTGCGCACCAGCGTGCCGCCGTCGGAGATCAGCAGCACCTCGTGCTGCTCGGAAAGCTGCACCGCGCCGACCAGCTTGCCGTTGCGTTCGGTGGTCTGGATCGCGATCACGCCTTGCGTGCCGCGGCCCTTCTTCGGGTACTCGGCCAGCGGCGTGCGCTTGCCGTAGCCGCGCTCGCTGGCGGTGAGGATGTCGCCCTCGCCGTCCACCACGATCAGGCTGACCACCTCCTCGCCCTCGGCCAGGCGGATGCCGCGCACGCCGGTGGCGGTGCGGCCCATCGGCCGCACCTCGGACTCGTCGAAGCGCACCGCCTTGCCGTTGGAGGCGAACAGCATCACGTCGCTGCCGCCGTGGGTGAGGGCCACGCCGACCAGGGCGTCGTCCCCCTCCAGGTTGATGGCGATCTTGCCGCGCTGCAGGCGGAAGGCGAACTCGGTCAACGGGGTCTTCTTCACCGTGCCGTTGCGGGTGGCGAAGAACACGTACAGGCCCTCGGCGTACTCGCGCACCGGCAGCACGGCCTGCACCTTCTCCCCCTCCTCCAGCGGGATCCAGTTGACGATCGGGCGGCCGCGGGCGTTGGAGCCGGCCTCCGGCAGCACGTGCACCGGCAGCCAGAACACCTTGCCGGTGCTGGTGAAGGTCAGCAGCGTGTCGTGGGTATTGACCAGCCAGAGCTGGTCGATGAAATCCTCTTCCTTGGTCGCCGCCGCGCTGCGGCCGCGGCCGCCGCGCCGCTGCGCGCGGTAGGCCGACACCGGCTGCCGCTTGGCGTAGCCGGCGTGCGACAGGGTCACCACCACGTCCTCCGGCGCGATCAGGTCGAGGATGTCCAGGTCCTCCTCGCTGGCGCGGATCTCGCTGCGGCGGGCGTCGCCGAACTCCTCCTTCAGGTTGCGCAGCTCGGTGCGGATCACCTCGCGCAGCACGTCCGGGTCCTCGAGGATCTCGATCAGGCCGCGGATGGTGTCCAGCAACTGGCGGTACTCGTCGGTCAGCTTGTCCTGCTCCAGCCCGGTCAGGCGGTGCAGGCGCATCTCCAGGATCTGCTGGGCCTGGACCTCGGTGAGGTGGTACCGGCCGTCGATGAAGCCCACGCCCTCGGGCAGGTCGTCCGGCCGCGAGGCCTCGGCGCCGGCGGCGGCCAGCAGCGCGCCCACCAGGCCCGGCTCCCAGGTGCGGCCGAGCATGCGTTCCTTGGCCACCTGCGGGCTTTCCGACGTCTTGATCAGCTCGATCATCTCGTCGATGTTGGCCAGCGCGACGGTCAGGCCTTCCAGCACGTGCGCGCGGGCGCGCGCCTTGCGCAGTTCGAAGATGGTGCGGCGGGTCACCACCTCGCGGCGGTGGCGCAGGAAGGCCTCGAGGATCTGCTTGAGGTTGACCAGCTGCGGGCGGCCGTCGACCAGGGCCACCATGTTGATGCCGAACACCGATTCCAGCTGCGTCTGCTGGTACAGGTTGTTGAGCACCACCTCGGCCGACTCGCCGCGCTTGACCTCGATGTAGATGCGCATGCCGTCCTTGTCGGACTCGTCGCGCAGCTCGCTGATGCCCTCGATCTTCTTTTCCTTGACCAGCTCGGCGATCTTCTCGATCAGCCGCGCCTTGTTCACCTGGTACGGGATCTCGGTGACGACGATGGCCTCGCGGCCGTTGTCGGCCACCTCGACCTCGGCGCGGGCGCGCATGCGCACGCGGCCGCGGCCGGTGCGGTAGGCCAGCTGGATGCCGCCGACGCCGTTGATGATGCCCGCGGTGGGGAAGTCCGGGCCGGGGATGTGCTGCATCAGCCCGTCGACGTCGATCTCCGGCTCGTCGATGAGGGCCAGCAGGCCGTCCACCACCTCGCCGAGGTTGTGCGGCGGGATGTTGGTGGCCATGCCGACCGCAATGCCGGCCGAGCCGTTGACCAGCAGGTTCGGGAACCGGGTCGGCATGACCGTCGGCTCCAGCTCCTTCTCGTCGTAGTTGGGCTGGAAGTCGACGGTTTCCTTGTCGATGTCGGCCAGCAGCTCGTGGGTCAGGCGCGACATGCGCGCCTCGGTGTAGCGCATCGCCGCCGCGGCGTCGCCGTCCACCGAGCCGAAGTTGCCCTGCCCGTCCACCAGCAGGTAACGCAGCGAGAACGGCTGGGCCATGCGCACCAGGGTGTCGTACACCGACTGGTCGCCGTGCGGGTGGTACTTACCGATGACGTCGCCGACGATGCGCGCGGACTTGTAGTACGGCTTGTTGCTGTGCGCGCCCAGTTCGTTCATGGCGTACAGGACGCGGCGGTGCACCGGCTTGAGGCCGTCGCGCACGTCCGGCAGCGCGCGGCCCACGATCACGCTCATTGCGTAGTCGAGGTAGCTGCGGCGCATCTCGTCTTCGAGGTTGACCGGGATGATTTCTTTGGCGAGATCGGTCATTCAGGACGCTTCGTTGAGGCGGATCGGCGCCCGCGCCACAGCGGCGGCGGCAGGCATTTGCGGAACTGCGGGATTGTAGCACAACCGCGCATCCCGAGACCCCGCATTCCACGTAGAAACAAGCACTTGTGTGCCCGCAGATGCCGCCGGGAAAGGGCCGGACCAGATGCTTGGCT
>DASRYN010000061.1:0-3710 GCA_035687185.1 Pseudoxanthomonas sp.
CTGGTGGAGGCGGACTTCTACCGCCGCGACCACCAGCTGATCTACCGGGCGATCCGCGAGCTGGCCGAGAAGAACCGGCCGTTCGACGCGGTCACCCTGGGCGAATGGTTCGATTCGCAGGGCTATTCGGAGCAGATCGGCGGCGGCGCCTACCTGGTGGAGCTGGCGACGACCACGCCCTCGGCGGCCAACATCCGCGCATACGCCGAGATCGTGCGCGACAAGGCCGTGCTGCGGCAGCTGATCGAGGTCGGCACGGGCATCGTCAACGACGGCTTCCAGCCCGAGGGCCGCGACAGCGCCGCGCTGCTGGCCAAGGCCGAGCAGGAAGTGTTCGCCATCGCCGAGGCCGGGTCGCGCGGCCGCCAGGACTTCACCCCGGTCAACCGCGCGCTGACCGAGGCCTTCGAGGTGCTGCAGACCCGCTACAACAGCGGCGGCGGCGTCACCGGCCTGCCCACGGGCTACACCGAATTCGACGAGATGACTGCCGGCCTGCAGCCGACGGACCTGATCATCCTCGCCGCGCGCCCGTCGATGGGCAAGACCACGCTGGCGCTGAACATGGCCGAGTACGCGGCCATGAAGTCGAAGAAGCCGGTGGCCGTGTTCTCGATGGAAATGTCGGCCTCGCAGCTGGCGCTGCGCCTGATCTCGTCGATCGGACGGGTCAACGCCACCCGTCTGCGCACCGGCCAGCTTGAGGACGAGGACTGGAGCCGCGTGACCAGCGCGATCAAGCTGCTGCGCGACGCCAGGATCTTCATCGACGACACTCCGGCGCTGTCGCCGGACGTGCTGCGCTCCAAGGCGCGCCGGCTCAAGCGCGAGCACGGCCTGGGCCTGATCGTGATCGACTACCTGCAGCTGATGCAGGTGCCGGGCAACAGCGAGAACCGCGCCACCGAGATCTCGGAGATCTCGCGCTCGCTCAAGGCGCTGGCCAAGGAGCTCAACGTCCCGGTGATCGCGCTGTCCCAGCTCAACCGCTCGCTGGAGACGCGCACCGACAAGCGCCCGGTGATGGCCGACCTGCGCGAGTCGGGCGCCATCGAGCAGGACGCGGACGTGATCATCTTCATCTACCGCGACGACTACTACAACCGCGAGAACTCGCCCGACAAGGGCCTGGCCGAGGTCATCATCGGCAAGCAGCGTAACGGCCCCACCGGCTCGGTAAAGCTGAAGTTCTTCGGCGAGTACACCCGCTTCGACAACCTGGCCCACGATTCGGTGGGCGCGTTCGAGTAGCGCGGGCGTTTCCTTCCCGGTCACATTGGCTGGCTTACCATCCGGCGCGAACCGGATGGCCCGCGGGCGTCCGGCATCCCCGGTCTTCCAAGGAGGTCCACCATGATCCGCTCGCAGACCCTGACCCTGCTGGCCGCCGCCGCGCTCACCGCGGCCGTGGCCACCGGCTGCCAGACCACCAATCCCTACACCGGCGAGGGCCAGATGAACCGCACCAGCCGCAACGCGCTGATCGGCGCGGGCATCGGCGTGGCCGCGGGCCTGCTCACCGGCGACAGCGCGGTCGAGCGCCGCCAGCACGCGCTGATCGGCGCCGGCATCGGCGGCCTGGCCGGCGGCGCGGTGGGCGCCTACCAGGACCGCCAGCAGGCCGCGCTGCGCGACCAACTGCAGGGCACCGGCGTGAGCGTCACCCGCAACGGGGACAACATCACCCTCAACATGCCGGGCAACGTCACCTTCGCCTTCAACAGCGCCAACCTGGACCCGCAGTTCTACCCGGTGCTCAGCAGCGTGGCCACCGTGCTGAAGGAGTACGACAAGACCGTGGTCGAGGTCGCCGGCCACACCGACAGCACCGGCGGCGACGAGGTCAACCAGCGCCTGTCCGAGCAGCGCGCCAACGCGGTCACCCAGTACCTGGTCTCGCAGGGCCTGAACCCGCAGCGCTTCATCACCGTGGGCGCCGGCAAGCGCTACCCCATCGCCAGCAACGACACCGAGGCCGGCCGCGCGGCCAACCGCCGCGTGGAGATCACCCTGGTGCCGGTGCGTTCCTGACGTTCCCGGCGCGGGAAGGAAGCGGGCCGCTCGCGCGGCCCGCTTTTTTCTTGCCCGGGGCCGGGCGCGCTATCCCACCACCGCCTCGAGGATGCGCTTGCCTTCCCAGGCCGCCTCGTCGAGTGCGGGCGCTTCCTGCGTTTCGGCGTCCGCGTTCTTGCCGCCGGAACAGGTGGCCGGGCACTGCACCATCATGTAGTCGGCGTTGGAGCTGAGCCGCTCGACCAGGAAGTCGACGAAGGCGCGCACCTTGGGCGACATCACCCGTCCGCGGGGGAACACGGCGTTGAAGTCCACCTCCGGCCCGATCCAGCCGGCCAGCACGCGGCGCAGCGCGCCAGCCTCGACGTACGGCTTGGCGGCCACGTCGGTGGCCAGGGTCAGGCCCTCGCCGCACAGCACCGCGCCGATCAGCGCCGAGGGGTCGTTGGCCACCATCAGCGGGTTGATCGGGTATTCCACCGCGCGCGTGCCGTCGCTGAGCGACCAGGTGATGCGCGTGGGATGGGCGTGGTAGTGCTTGCGCACGGCGATGATGCGGTGGTGCTGCAGCTCGTCCGGGTGCAGGGGCTCGCCGTGCCGCTCGATGTAGCGCGGGCTGGCGAACACCTGGGTGCGGAACCCCGCCAGGCGCCGCGCCACCAGCGTCGAGTCGGGCAGCGGCCCGGCGCGCAGCGCCACGTCGATCTCGTTGCTGATCAGGTCCACCGGATCGTTGCTCATGTGCATGTCCAGGCGAATGTCGGGGTATTGCGCGTGGAACTCGCCCAGCAGCGGCGAGATCCAGGCGATGCCGATGGAGTAGGGCACGGTGAAGCGCAGCCAGCCGCGGGGGCCGCCCTGCAGCTGGCCCACCGCGCTCTCGGCTTCCTCCAGCTCCTGCGCGATGCGCTGGCAGTGCTCGTAGTACACGCTGCCGGCCTCGGTGAGGCCCAGGCGCCGGGTGGTCCGGTGCAGCAGCTGCGCGCCCAGGCGCGTCTCCAGCTCCTGCACCTTGCGGCTGACGGTGGTCTTGGGCAGGCCGAGCGACTTGGCCGCGGCGATGAAGCTGCCCTGTTCGACCACCTTGACGAAAACCAGGGTGTCGTTGAGATCGTGCGCCATGGGGAAGGCTCCGGGTGGGGGAGGGGATTGGCCCTGCGGTGGGATGATTATTCCCTTTAATCCGGACTAATCAAGTCCGGATTATCGGCGTAACTTGCCCGGCGTCCCCTCTCCCCCGGAGCGACGCCATGTCGATCGCCGAACTGTTCTCGCACATGTTCGCCCCGCCGGAACCCAGCGGCGGCGAAGAGTTGCCGCGACCGAAAGCCCGCCAGATCAGGCCCCTCGGGCATTTCCGCGAGTTCACCCTGCCGCGCCGCTACCAGCGCGGCGGCGGCGCCGCGCCGCGCCGGAATGCCGGCGTCCGCCAGGCCCTGCGTGGGATTATCCCGTTCACGGGAGAAAATATCCCGTGAGCGGGATGCTCGCCCCCGAGGTGCTGGTGCTGGGCGCCAGCGGCCGGGTGGGTGCCGGCGTGGTCGCCGCGCTGCTCGAAGCCGGCAGCCCGGTGCTGGCGGTCGGCCGCGACGCCGGGCGGCTGCGGCTGCTGGCCGAACGCCACGCCGACGAACCGGCGCTGGAAACCCTGGCCGGCTCGGTGGCGGGCGAGCGCGAGGCGGCGCGGCTGGCCGCGC
>DASRYN010000062.1:0-2985 GCA_035687185.1 Pseudoxanthomonas sp.
CAGCACGGCGGCCAGGTGTACACCGACGGCGCCAACATGAACGCGCTGGTGGGCGTGGCCAAGCCGGGCAAGTGGGGCTCGGACGTCTCGCACCTGAATCTGCACAAGACCTTCTGCATCCCGCACGGCGGCGGCGGCCCCGGCGTGGGGCCGTGCGCGGTGAAGGCGCACCTGGCGCCGTTCCTGCCGCGCGCGCTCGGCGGCCAGGGCGAGGTGGGCATGGTCTCGGCGGCCACGCACGGCTCGGCCAGCATCCTGCCGATCTCGTGGATGTACATCGCCATGATGGGCGCGGCCGGCCTGCGCCGCGCCACCCAGGTGGCGCTGCTCAACGCCAACTACATCGCCCGGCGGCTGGCGCCGCACTTCCGCACCCTGTACACCGGCCGCAACGGCCTGGTGGCGCACGAGTGCATCCTCGACGTGCGCCCGCTGGAGAAGGCCACCGGCGTCAGCGCCGAGGACATCGCCAAGCGCCTGATCGACTTCGGCTTCCACGCGCCGACGCTGAGCTTCCCGGTGGCCGGCACGCTGATGGTGGAGCCCACGGAGAGCGAGTCGCTGCACGAGCTGGACCGCTTCATCGACGCGATGATCCAGATCCGCGAGGAGATCCGCGCGATCGAGGACGGCCGCCTGGACCGCGACGACAACCCGCTCAAGCACGCCCCGCACACCGCCGCCCAGGTGTCCGCCACGGAATGGACCCGCGCCTACCCGCGCGAGCTGGCCGCCTTCCCGCTGGCCTCGCTGCGGCAGCAGAAGTACTGGCCGCCGGTGGCGCGCGTGGACAACGTGTACGGCGACAAGAACGTGTTCTGCGCCTGCATCCCGGTCGACGCCTACCAGGACGAGGCCACCGCCTGACGTCCCCGCCGGGCCGGCGCCGTCCCGCGGCCGCCGGCCCTGGCGGCGGCCGCGTCGCATGCGGCATCGCTGGGCCAACCACGGCGGCACCGGCGCGCATGGCGCCAGGCCGCCGTCGCGCCCAGGGCTGGCTGCCGGCTGCTGCCGGCTGCGGCGGGCCGCGGCCTCAGCCGCGCAGCTTCAGCGCGGGGCGCTCGTTGATGGTGCCGTCGGCCTCGATCACGACGTAGCGCGTCCCGTCGCGGTCGAACAGCACCGGCACCGGCGGCTGGAACAGCGGACGGCGCACGAAGCGCAGCCGCCAGCCGAACTGCTCCATGGTCAGCAGGGTGGAAAGCTGTTCGGGCGTGAGCCCGGACTTGAGTTGCGCCGCGTCCTGCGCGGCCGGCGGCCTGCGCCGCTCCTTCTGTACGTTCGACACTTCTATCAGCCACTCCGGGGGATGGAGCGCGCATCCGGGCGCGTGAACTGCCTGGCGGCGGCGCCTGGGGCCGGCGCGTGCCGCAGCCCGCCCGGTGCGGCGGGGGCACCCGTTGCATGCAAGTCGCGTGCCGCGGACCGGCGCGTCCGTACCTGCGTGGATGGCGCACCTCCCGGTGCGTGCGCCACGCGCGCGCGGCCGTCGCGCTGCGACCGCAACTGACGCCACGCGTCACCCGCGATCC
The DNA here is from genome assembly GCA_035687185.1 of Pseudoxanthomonas sp. Lineage (GTDB taxonomy): Bacteria > Pseudomonadota > Gammaproteobacteria > Xanthomonadales > Xanthomonadaceae > Pseudoxanthomonas. The sequence goes on from DASRYN010000062.1 coordinate 1,533, forward strand.
CTGAGCTGCCGCCCGTGCGCGACGACGTGCGCATGCGCGCGTTCACAGGCCGAAGGGCCAGGTGTCCGCCGGCCCGGATGCGGCCTGCGCGGAATCCAGCGGCACCAGCGCCTCGCTGCGGTCGAACCAGACCCAGGCGTCGAACTGGCGCGCCAGGCTGGCCTGCGCGTAGTGGCTCTCCAGCTCGCTCGCCGGCAGGTAGAGCACGCCGATGAAGCGCTGCAGCCGCGCCGCGCTCAGGCGCTCGCGCAGGGCGTCGTGGCGGCCGGGGCGCAGGTCCAGCAGGAAGCGGCCGATGCCGCTGTCGTGGCACAGCCGCTCCACGCTGCCCGGCCGCGACGGCCGCACCTGCATGGTCTCCGCCTCCGCGCCCCAGGCGCGCGCGGCGGCCACCGTGCCTTCGTGCGTGCCCAGGCCCACGAGCGCGGCGTCCGCGGCGAACGCCTCGCGGCACAGCTGGCCGATGCTGAGCTGGCCGTGGGCCAGGCCCATGGCGGTGTGCCGCGCGTCGCCCACGTGCGAGTTGTGCGCCCACACCACCGCCCGCGCGCCCGGCCCCCTGGCCTCCAGCAGGTGGTGCAGCGTCTGGAACATGTGGGTGTCGCGCGCGTTCCAGGCCTCGGCGCCGCCCTGGTACATCGCGCGGTAGTAACGCTCGGCCGACGCCACCAGGCGCGCGTTCTGCGCCGCGTCCAGGTAGCGCTCGCCGTCGTCGCGCGCGTACTCCAGGCGCCGTTCCAGCAGCTCGCGGCACTGGCGCACCACGGCCTCCTCGCAACGCGCGTAGCCGCCGGCGAGGCCGTAGCCGGACGGGTCGTCCCGCCACGGCGCCAGGCAGCCGTAGCGCCGCCGCGCGAGGTCGGCGGCGTCCGGGTCCACGCCCTCCAGGTAGTCCACCACCGCGGCCATCGACGCGCCGAGGCTGTACAGGTCCAGCCCGTAGACGCCGATCTGGTCGGCCTCGTCCAGCCCGGCGTTGTGCGCGCGCAGCCACGCCGCCAGCGCGGCCACCTCGGCGTTGCGCCACATCCACCGCGGGAAGCGCGAGAACGCCGCGGCATCGGCTGCGGCCGGCGGCCGGCGGCGCACGTGGCGGTTCAGCGCGGCCGCGTCCGGCCAGTCGGCTTCCAACGCCACGATGTTGAAGCCGTGGCGCTCCACCAGCCGTCGCGTGATCGCCGCGCGCGCGCGGTAGAACTCCGAGGTGCCATGCGTGGACTCGCCCAGCAGCACGACGCGGCAGTTGCCGAAGCGGTCGAACGGTTCGGCGAAGGCCGGCACCTCCGGCAATGGCAGCGGCTCGGCCGCGGCGGCGACCAGCGCCGCCTCGTCGGGCATGCGCACGCGCGGGCCGGCGGTGCCGTCGTAGCGGCCGTCCTCGTCCCAGCCCTGGGCGCCGACCAGCGGCACGAAGGCCACCGCGCCGAGGTCGTCCTCCTCGTAGCGGTCCGCG
>DASRYN010000063.1:0-5133 GCA_035687185.1 Pseudoxanthomonas sp.
CCTCACGCGGCCATCATGGTCGCATTCCCCCGCGGCCGACAAGCCGTCCACCCCGCTGCCGCGTCGCCGGCAGCCAGCCCGAGTTGCGCATGAAGATCGAAAAAGACCGCGTCGTCCGTTTCCACTACACCGTCTCCGAGGTCGGCCAGCCGCCGCTGGAGAGCTCGAAGGAGCGCGAGCCGATCGCCATCCTGATCGGCCACGGCAACATCATCCCGGGCCTGGAAGCGGCCATGCAGGACCGCCAGGCCGGCGACAGCTTCTCGGTGGACGTGCCGGCGGCGGACGCCTACGGCGAGCGCCGCGAGGGCCTGGTCCAGCGCATCCCGAAGAAGCACTTCGGCGAGACCCGCCTGCAGCCGGGCATGCAGGTGGTGCTGCAGACCAACTTCGGGCCGCGCGCGGTCACGGTGCAGAAGGTGGGCCTGAGCGTGGTCGACGTGGACCTGAACCACCCGATGGCCGGCAAGGACCTGCACTTCGACGTGGAGATCGTCGAGGTGCGCGAGGCCAGCGCCGAGGAGATCGAGCACGGCCACGTGCACGGCGACGGCGGCCACCACCACTGACGTCACGCGCGTGCGACGACGGCCCGCTCCGGCGGGCCGTTCGCGTTTCCGGGGCCGGAGGGCCGGCCTCAGGCCGGCATCGGCACCAGTTCCGGCGCGGCCGCCGCGTCCGGTTCCGGCGCGCCGGACAGCCGCGCCCAGGCCTCGCGCACCGGGGCGAAGCTGCGGCGGTGGTGCGCGCACGGGCCGTGGCGCTCCAGCGCGGCCAGGTGCGCCGGCGTGGCGTAGCCCTTGTGCACGTCGAAGCCGTAATCGGGGTGCTGCTCGTGCAGCAGGCACATCAGCCGGTCGCGCGACACCTTCGCCAGGATGGAGGCGGCCATGATCGCCGGCTCCAGCGCGTCGCCGCCGACCACCGCCTCGGCCATGCACGGCAGCGCGCGCGGCACCACGTTGCCGTCGATCCGCGCCAGTTCCACCTGCGGCCGCAGCGCGCAGACCGCGCGGCGCATGCCTTCCAGCGTGGCATGGAGGATGTTGAGGCGGTCGATCTCCTCCACGGCCACCATCTCCACGTGCCAGGCCACGGCGCGCTCGACGATGCGCGGATACAGCGCCTCGCGCTCGGCGTGGGTGAGCTTCTTGGAGTCGTCCAGGCCGCGGATGCGGCGCTTCGGGTCCAGGATGACCGCGGCCACGGCCACCGGCCCGGCCAGCGGGCCGCGACCGGCCTCGTCCACGCCGGCCACGCGCAGCCGGCGCCGGTCGATGGGGAACAGCCCGCCGCCCGCGTCGGCGGCCGCGCGCCGGCTCATGCGCGCGCCTCCACCAGCCCGGGCAGGGTCGCCACGGCCTCGGCGGCGCGCGCGGACGCGTCCTGGCGCAGCTGCAGGTGCAGCTCCAGGTAGCGCGGCTGCAGCGCGGCCACCGCCTCCGGCGCGCGGAACCAGTGCAGCACCGCCGCGGCCAGGCGGTCGGGGGTGCAGTCGTCCTGCATCAGCTCCGGGGCCAGGTCCTCGCCGGCCAGCACGTTGGGCAGCGCATAGCGGTCGACCTTGAGCAGGCCCAGGGTGCGCACGATGCGGTAGGTCAGCGGCGCGACGCGGTAGCCGACCACCATGGGCCGCTTGGAGAGCATGGTCTCCAGCGTGGCGGTGCCGGACGCCAGCAGCACCACGTCGGCCGCGGCCAGCGCGGTGCGCGCCTGGCCCTGCAGCAGGTGCGACTGCAGCGCCGGCAGCGCCGAACGCGACAGCTGCGCCTGCAGCAGCGCGCGGCAGGCGTCGTTGGCCGCCGGCACCACCACCTGCAGGCCGGGAATGGCCTCCATCGCCTGCCAGGCCGCCTCGAAGAAGATCCCGCCCAGGCGCTCGACCTCGCCCAGGCGGCTGCCGGGAAGCACCGCCAGCACCGGCGCGTCCGGCGGCAGCCCCAGCCGGGCGCGGGCCGCGGCGCGGTCGGGTTCCAGCGGCATCTCGTCGGCCATCGGGTGGCCGACGTAGCGCGCGTCCACGCCGTGGCGCGCATAGATGGCCGGCTCCATCGGGAACAGGCACAGCACGCGGTCGGCGCTGGCGCCGATCCGCGCCGCGCGCCCCTCGCGCCAGGCCCAGACCGAAGGACTGACGTAGTGCACCGTGCGCACGCCGCGGCGCTTGAGCCAGCGTTCCACGCCGAGGTTGAAGTCTGGGGCGTCGATGCCGACGAACACGTCCGGGCGCCAGGCCAGCACCCGCTCGCGGAACTCGCGGCGCAGGCGCAGCAGGCGCGGCAGGTGACGCAGCACCTCGGCCAGGCCCATCACCGACAGTTCGCTGGCGTCGTTCCAGGTCTGGCAGCCGGCGCAGCGCATCGCGTCGCCGCCAATCCCGGCGAACTGCGCGCCGGGGAAGCGCCGCCGCAGCTCGGCGACCAGCCCGGCGCCCAGCGCATCGCCGGACGCCTCGCCGGCGACCAGCGCGATCCGCGGCCCGGAGGCCCGGGGGGCGGGGCCGGGCGCGTTCACCGCAGCAGCGGCCGCTCGCCGCGGTCGATGAAGTCGAGGAACAGGCGCACGTCCTCGCTGGAGGCGGCCTGCGCGGCCAGCTGCTCGCGCGCCTCGGCCAGCGGCAGGCCGGCCACGTACAGCGTGCGGTAGGCGCGCTTGATCGCGGCGATGCGCTCGGGGTCGAAGCCGCGGCGCTTGAGGCCCTCGCTGTTGATCCCGCGCGGCCGCCCCAGCGAGTTGCCGCCGACCATGGTGTACGGCGGCACGTCGCCGTTGACCAGCGCGCCCATGCCCAGGAAGGCGTGGTCGCCGATGCGGCAGAACTGGTGCGCGCCGGAGAAGCCGCTCATGATCACCCAGTCGCCGACCACGACGTGGCCGGCCAGGGTGGTGTTGTTGGAGAACACGCAGTGGTTGCCGACGACGCAGTCATGGGCCACGTGGGTGTAGGCCAGCATCCAGTTGTCGTCGCCGATGCGGGTCACCCCGCCGCCGTTGCCGGTGCCGCGGTTGAGGGTGACGAACTCGCGGAACAGGTTGCGCTCGCCGATCACCAGCTCGGTGCGCTCGCCCCCGAACTTCTTGTCCTGCGGGTCGCCGCCCACCGCGACGTGGCCGACGAAGCGGTTGCCGGCGCCGATCCGGGTCGGGCCGGCGAAGCTGCAGTGGGGGCCGATCTGGCAGCCGTCGCCGATCTCCACCTCCGGCCCGATGAAGGTGAAGGGGCCCACGCTCACGCCCTGGCCCAGGCGCGCGCCGGGGTCGACCACGGCGGTGGGGTGGATGCGGGTGGCGTTCTCGTTCATCGCGGTACTCCCGTCGCGGTGGCCGGGGTCATTCGCGGGTGCCGGCGCACAGCACCTCGGCGCAGGCGACCACCTCGCCGTCGACCTTGGCCTCGCCGTAGTACACGGCCATGTTGCGGATCACGCGCCTGATCTGCACGTGCAGCTCCAGCACGTCGCCCGGCACCACCTGCTTGCTGAAGCGCGCGTTGTCGACCTTCACCATGTAGAACAGCTTGGACTGCGCGTCGCGCCCCAGCGACAGCTGGGTCAGCACGCCGCCGGCCTGCGCCAGCGCCTCGATGATCAGCACGCCCGGCATGATCGGCTGGCCGGGGAAGTGGCCCTGGAAGAACGGCTCGTTGATGGTCACGTTCTTGCGGGCGACGATGCGCTTGCCCTCGATGTCCAGCTCGACGACCCGGTCGACCAGCAGGAACGGGTAGCGGTGCGGGATCAGCTCCCGGATCGCGGCGACGTCGACGGGGAGTTGCACGGTTTCGTTCATTCGGGACTTTCCTGGATGGAAGCGTTGACACGGCGCGCCAGCGCGTCCAGCTGCTTGAAGCGGGCGGCGTTCTTGCGCCAGGTCCGGTTGTCGGTGAGCGGAGTGCCGGAGGAGTACTCGCCCGGCTCGCGGATGGAGTGGGTGACCAGCGACATGGCGGTGATCGTCACCCGGTCGGCCACCTCCAGGTGGCCGAGGATGCCGGCCGCGCCGCCGACCAGGCAGTAGCGTCCGATCCGCGCGCTGCCGGCGGCGGCCGAGCAGCCGGCCATCGCGGTGTGCGCGCCGATGCGGACGTTGTGGCCGATCTGCACCAGATTGTCCAGGCGCACGTCCTCCTCGAGCACGGTGTCCTCCAGCGCGCCGCGGTCGATGCAGGTGTTGGCGCCGATCTCGCAGTCGTCGCCGACCACCACGCCGCCCAGCTGCGGCACGTTGAGCCAGCGCCCGCCCTCCATCGCCAGGCCGAAGCCGGCCGCGCCGAGCACGGCGCCCGGCAGGATGCGCACGCGCTTGCCCAGCCGCACCCGCGCCACCAGGGTCACGCGCGCCTGCAGCTCGCAGCCGGCATCCAGTTCGCAGTCCTCGCCGATGGCGCAGCCCGGGCCGACCACGCAGCCGGGGCCGATGCGCGAGCGCGCGCCGATGCTGACGAAGGGGCCCACGTGCGCGTCGGGCGAGACCTCGGCCGAGGGATCGACCACGGCGCTGGGGTGGGTGCCCGGTTCGCGCGCGGGCACGCGCTCGAACAGCGCGGCGATGCGGGCGAAGGCGGCGTACGGGTCGCGGGCCACCAGCGCGGTGCCGGGCGCGGCGTCGGCGTCGTCGGCGCGCACCACCACCACGCCGGCGCGCGAGGCGGCCAGCTGCGGGCGGTAGCGCGGGTTGGCCAGGAAGGCGAGCTGCTCCGGGCCGGCGGCGGCCAGGGTGGCCACGCCGCGCACGCGCGCCTGGCCATCGCCGCGCACCTGCAGCGAGAAGCGTCCGGCCAGCTCGGCGGCGGTGAATTCGGGGGCGTCCATGGCGCGCATTCTAGCCTCCCGCGCGGCGGCCCCGGCCGCGGTCGCCCTCAGCGGCGCGCCAGCAGCACCAGCAGCGCGCCGGTGCCGCCCTGCGCCGGCGGCGCCGAGTGGAAGGCGAGCACCTCGCCGCGCTGCCGCAGCATGCGGTCGACGAGGTTCTTCAGCACCGGCACGCCGGTGTCCGCGCCGCTGCCCTTGCCGTGGACGATGCGCACGCAGCCGTGGCCGGCGGCCACCGCGTCGGCCAGGAAGCGCGCCAGCAGGGTCTCGGCCTGCAGCGCGCTGGCGCCGTGCAGGTCCAGCTCGTCCTGCGCCGAGAACT
>DASRYN010000064.1:0-20331 GCA_035687185.1 Pseudoxanthomonas sp.
ATCGGCAACGGCGCTTCGGGCGGCAGCCAGGCCGGGCCGAGGGCGCCGGCCGCGGACGCCGGGGCCGGCGCGGGCGCCGCGGCGTCCTGCGCGCCGGCGGGTGGTGCGGGGACTGGGGACACGCGGGTTCTCCGGGGAGCGCGCGGCCCGTGCCCCGATGGCCCGGACGCCGCGCGCCGCGCTATTGTGCGGTGCGGCGCCGCCCCCGCGGCAAGAGGCGCGCTGAAGCGGCGTTCAGGCGCGACCGCTGCAACCGCTTCCAGGCGCGCGCCGGGCCGCGCCTCAGTCCTCTTCCGGGGGCAGCACGATGCCGTCCGGGTCCACCGCCAGGCGCCCGGCCATCAGCACGGCCTGGGTGCGGTTGGCCACGCCCAGCTTGCGCAGCACCGCGGTCACGTGCGCCTTGATGGTGGCCTCGGACACGCCCAGGTCGTAGGCGATCTGCTTGTTGAGCCGGCCCTCGCCCAGCATCTGCAGCACGCGGAACTGCTGCGGGGTGAGCTCGCGCAGGCGCTGCGCCACCTGGTGCTCGTCGCGGCCCACGGCCGGCGCGCTGGCCGCGGCGGGCGGGGCCCAGCGCTCGCCGTCGAGCACGCTGCCCACCGCCGCGCCGATGGTCTCCGAATCGGCGGACTTGGGGATGAAGCCCAGCGCGCCGTGGTCCAGCGCGCGGCGCATCACCGCCGGCTCCTCGCGCGCGGACACCACCACCACCGGCAGCTGCGGGTGCAGCGCGCGCAGGTGCACCAGCGCGCTGAAGCCGTGCGCGCCGGGCATGTTCAGGTCCATCAGCAGCAGGTCGGCGTCGGCGTGGGCCTCGACCAGGCGGTACAGCGCCTCGACGCTGTCGGCCTCGTGCAGGCGGGCGCCGGGCAGGATCCGCTGCACCGCGCCGCGCAGCGCCTCGCGGAACAGCGGATGGTCGTCGGCGATGAGGATGGTGGACATGCGGCCAGATTAAGCGGAAAGGGAGCGGGCCTGCGCGGCGCCGCGGCGCCCATCCCGCGCCCGGCCCCGCCCCGGTGCCGCGCCCGGCGTCACCTCACCTTCCGCTCGTTCACCAGCGACTCCACCACCGACGGGTCGGCCAGGGTCGAGGTGTCGCCGAGCTGGTCCGGCGCGTTCTCGGCGATCTTGCGCAGGATGCGGCGCATGATCTTGCCCGAGCGGGTCTTGGGCAGGCCCGGCGCCCATTGCAGGTGGTCGGGCGTGGCGATCGGGCCGATCTCCTTGCGCACCCAGGCCACCAGCTCCTTCTGCAGCTCGTCGCCGGGCGCCTCGCCGGCCTTCAGGGTCACGTAGGCGTAGATGCCCTGGCCCTTGATGTCGTGCGGGAAGCCGACCACCGCGGCCTCGGCCACCTTCGGGTGCGAAACCAGCGCGCTCTCCACCTCGGCGGTGCCGATGCGGTGGCCGGAGACGTTGATCACGTCGTCCACGCGCCCGGTGATCCAGTAGTAGCCGTCGGCGTCGCGGCGGCAGCCGTCGCCGGTGAAGTACGTGCCCGGGTAGGTGCGGAAGTAGGTGTCGATGAAGCGCTGGTGGTCGCCGTAGACGGTGCGCATCTGCCCGGGCCAGGAATCGAGCAGCACCAGGTTGCCCTCGGCCGCGCCTTCCAGGCGCTCGCCGTTGGCGTCCACCAGCGCCGGGCGCACGCCGAAGAACGGCAGCGTGGCCGAACCGGGCTTGAGGTCGGTGGCCCCCGGCAGCGGCGAGATCAGGATGCCGCCGGTCTCGGTCTGCCACCAGGTGTCCACCACCGGGCAGCGGCCGTCGCCGACCACGTCGTAGTACCAGCGCCAGGCCTCGGGGTTGATCGGCTCGCCCACGGTGCCGAGCAGGCGCAGCGACGCGCGCGAGGTCTTCTTCACCGGCGCGTCGCCCTCGCGCATCAACGCGCGGATGGCGGTGGGCGCGGTGTAGAAGATGGTGACCTGGTGCTTGTCGATCACCTCCCAGAACCGCGAGACGCTGGGATAATTGGGCACGCCCTCGAACACCAGCGCAGTGGCGCCGTTGGCCAGCGGGCCGTAGACGATGTAGCTGTGGCCGGTGACCCAGCCCACGTCGGCGGTGCACCAGTAGACGTCGTCCTCGCGCAGGTCGAACACCGCTTCGTGGGTGTAGCTGGCGTACAGCAGGTAGCCGCCGGTGGTGTGCAGCACGCCCTTGGGCTTGCCGGTGGAGCCGGAGGTGTAGAGGATGAACAGCGGGTCCTCGGCATTCATGCGCTCGGGCTCGCACTGCGCCGGCTGGCCGTCGACCACGTCGTGGAACCAGCGGTCGCGCGGGGCCTGCATGTCCACCGCGCCGCCGGTGTGGCGCACCACCAGCACCGTCTCCACGCTCTGCGTGCCCGGCAGCTTCAGCGCCGCGTCCACGTTGGCCTTCAGCGGGATCTTCTTGCTGCCGCGCAGCCCCTCGTCGGCGGTGATGATGAGCTTGCTGCCGCAGTCGGCCACGCGGTCGGCGATGGAGTTGGGCGCGAAGCCGCCGAACACCACCGAGTGGATGGCGCCGATGCGCGCGCAGGCCAGCATCGCCACCACCGCGTCGGGAATCATCGGCAGGTAGATGGTGACGCGGTCGCCCTTGGCCACGCCGAGGTTGCGCAGCGCGTTGCCGAGCCGGCACACCCGCTCGTGCAGCTCGCGGTAGCTGACCCGGCGGGCGGGCTGCGACGGGTCGTCCGGCTCGAACAGCAGCGCGGTCTTGTCGCCGCGGATGGCCAGGTGGCGGTCCAGGCAGTTGACGCTGGCGTTGAGCTCGCCGTCCTCGAACCAGCGGATGCGGAAATCCTCCAGCGCGTAGCTGACGTCCTTGATGCGCGTGGGCTTGCGGAACCAGTCCAGCCGCCCGGCGGCCCTGCCCCAGAAGCCCTCCGGGTCCTCGACGGACTCGCGGTACAGGCGCTGGTAGTCGTCGCGGCCGATGCGCGCGCGCGCGGCGAACTCCGGCTTGACGGGATACAGGTCGGACATGGCTTTCCCTCCTCGGATGGCGGCCCGCCGCGGTCGGCGCGGCGGACGGGGCCGACAGTTTGACGCATCCGTCGTGACGCATCGCAGCAGACGGCTTAGACCTTGGTCGAATCCCGGCGGCCATCGCCGGCCGCCGCGCACCGTGGAAGCCCCGCCGCCGCGTGCCTCCGCGCCGCGTCCGCGGCCCGTTCGACTAATGGCCAATAGGCGCCCCGGGCCACCCATGCGCAGTCTGCGGCAGCGACCGGCCGCCGCCGTCGGCGCGGCGGCCGTGCGTCGCCTGCAGCACTCGTCCGATTCACGAGGGAGAGAGGGGAAATGAGCAAGCATCCAACAAGACTGGTGCGGCGGCCCCTGGCCGCCGCGTTACTGGTCGCGCTGGTCGCGCCGGGGGCGGCGTGGGCGCAGAGCGACCGGGAGAAGGCGCTGGAAGCGCGCGTGGCCGAGCTGGAACGGCAGGTGCAGCTGCTGCTGGCCACGCAACAGCAGCAGCAGGGCCAGATCGCCGCCGCCCAGGCCCAGGCCGCGCCGGCGCAGCCGCCCGCGCCGGCGGTCCCGGCCGGCAAGCAGATCCAGCCCACCACCATCATGACCGCGGCCAACCCCGGCACCGCGTTCTCGTACGGCGGCTTCGTCAAGATGGACGCGATGGCCACCGACACCAGCGACGGCCGCATCGCCGACGGTTCCTCCGGCCGCCTGTTCTACGTGCCTAGCACCATCCCGGTGGCCGGCGCCGGAGCCGACGGCGGCGACCCGTACACCGACTTCCACGCCCAGTTCTCGCGCTTCTGGCTCAGCGCCGACCACGTCACCGATGGCGGCGACAAGCTCAAGGCCTACGTGGAGATGGACTTCTTCGGCGGCGGCAGCAACGCCCTGGCCGGCAACGAGACCTCCACCAACACCTACGCCGTCACCCTGCGCCAGGCCTACGTGAGCTGGAACAACTGGCTGGCCGGCCAGGCCTGGTCCAACTTCCAGGACGTGGCCGCGCTGCCGGACGCGGTGGACTTCGTCGGCGTCACCGACGGCACCACCTTCGTGCGCCAGGCGCAGCTGCGCTACACCCGGGGCGCGTGGTCGTTCTCGGCCGAGAACCCGCAGACCACGATCCAGTCCTACGCGCCCTTCGCCGCCGCGGCCGGCGCCCGCGTCAACAGCGGCGACAACGTGCTGCCGGACATCACCGCCCGCTACAACGCCAAGGGCGACTGGGGCCACTTCTCCGTGGCCGGCCTGCTGCGCCAGTTCAAGGCCGGGGACGCCACCGAGACCGGCGCGGCGGTGAGCGTGTCGGGCCGCTTCAACCTCGGCCCCAGCGACGACATCCGCTACATGGTCAACTACGGCAGCGGCATCGGCCGCTACATGGCCTTCGGCCTGGGCGCCGACACCGAGCGCGACGCGGCCGGCGACCTGCACGCGCTGGCCGGCTACGGCGGCTTCGTCGCCTGGCGCCATGCCTTCAGCCCGAAGCTGCGCGGCAACCTGATGTACTCGGCCGCGCACTTCGACAACGACGTCGGCCTCGTCGGCTGGGGCGTCACCGAACGCTCGCAGTCGTTCCACGCCAACCTGATCTACTCGCCGTTCCCGAAACTGGACATCGGCGCGGAGATCGGCTGGGGCCAGCGTTCGCTCGAGGATGAGCGCGAGGGCGACCTGAAGCGCCTGCACACTCACGTCAAGTACAGCTTCTGAGGGGAGCAAACACACCATGTCCAGCACTACCGCAAGCAGCGCCGCCGCGTCGGGCGCCATGACCCGCGAGCACCGCAAGGTGATCCTCGCCTCGAGCCTCGGCACCGTGTTCGAGTGGTACGACTTCTACCTGTACGGCTCGCTGGCGGCGGTCATCGCCGTCCACTTCTTCTCCTCGCTGGCGCCGGGCCCGGCCTTCATCATGGCCCTGCTGACCTTCGCCGCCGGCTTCGCCGTGCGCCCGTTCGGCGCGCTGGTGTTCGGCCGGCTCGGCGACATGATCGGCCGCAAGTATACCTTCCTGGTCACCATCGTGATCATGGGCGTGTCGACGTTCCTCGTGGGCGTGCTTCCCACATACGAGACCATCGGCATCGCCGCACCCATCATCCTGGTGCTCCTGCGATGCCTGCAGGGCCTGGCGCTGGGCGGCGAGTACGGCGGCGCGGCCACCTACGTGGCCGAGCACGCGCCGATGGGCAAGCGCGGCCTGTACACCAGCTTCATCCAGACCACCGCGACCGTGGGCCTGTTCCTGTCGCTGCTGGTGATCCTCGGTTGCCGCATGCTGCTGGGCAACGAGGCCTTCGCCGAATGGGGCTGGCGCATCCCGTTCCTGATCTCGTTCCTGCTGCTGCTGATCTCGGTGTGGATCCGCATGCAGCTCAACGAGTCGCCGCTGTTCCAGAAGATGAAGGAGGAGGGCAAGCGCTCCAAGGCGCCGCTGACCGAGAGCTTCGCCAACTGGAGCAACGGCAAGATCGTGCTGCTGGCGCTGCTGGGCGCCACCGCCGGCCAGGCCGTGGTGTGGTACGCCGGCCAGTTCTACGCGCTGTTCTTCCTGACCCAGACGCTGAAGGTCGACCCGGTCACCGCCAACCTGTTCATCGCCGCGGCGCTGCTGCTGGCCACCGGCGGCTTCATCTTCTTCGGCTGGCTGTCGGACAAGGTGGGCCGCAAGCCGATCATCATGGCCGGCTGCCTGCTGGCGGCGCTGACCTACTTCCCGATCTTCAAGGGGCTGACCCACTTCGCCAACCCGGCGCTGGCCGCGGCGGCGGAGAACTCGCCGGCGGTGGTGGTGGCCGACCCCGGGGACTGCTCGTTCCAGTTCGTTCCCGGTGAGCTGAAGAGCCACGTGAAGTTCAACAACTCCTGCGACATCGTCAAGAACGTGCTCAACACGCGCAGCGTGTCGTACACCAACGAGGCGGCGCCGGCCGGCACCCTGGCCAGCGTGCGCATCGGCGAGACGGTGATCCAGAGCGTGGACGTGCGCAACCTGTCGGCCGACGAGGCCAAGGCCGCCCAGGAGAAGCTGACCGCCGACCTGACCGCCGCCATCGACGCGGCCGGCTATCCCAAGGCCGCGGACAACAGCCGGATGAACAAGCCGATGGTGCTGCTGCTGCTGACCATCCTGGTGCTGTACGTGACCATGGTCTACGGCCCGATCGCCGCCTGGCTGGTGGAGCTGTTCCCCACCCGCATCCGCTACACCTCGATGTCGCTGCCGTACCACATCGGCAACGGCTGGTTCGGCGGCTTCCTGCCGACCACCGCCTTCGCCGTGGTGCTGTGGACCGGCAACATCTACTCGGGCCTGTGGTACCCGATCATCGTCGCCGTGATGACCTTCATCATCGGCAGCCTGTTCCTGCGCGAGACCAAGGACGTGGACATCACGCAGTGATCCCGTCCGGCCATCCGGCCGGACACTCCCCCTGGCGCCGGTCCCGGAAGGGGCCGGCGCTTTTTGTTGCCGGGAGGCCGCTCGTGACGCGCTGCCTCCCGGCTCAGGCCGGTGAAGTCCCCTGGCCGTCCGCTCGCCCGGCTCACGAGGCAGGCGAGCCAACCACCCGGGAGCATGGAGAGCCCGGGATGTCCTCTCGAAGAAGGAATCCAGTTGTTCCAGTACACCCCCAATGCCCGAGGATCACGCTTCCGGCCGCGAGCCGCTGAGCATCAGCCGCCCTGACAATAGCCGGCAGCCGCACTGGAAACATTGACGCGCAGCCAGGGGCCGGTATCCGTCTTGCGCTCGAGGCGCACCAGGCGGGCGTTGCAGTAATAGTGTCCCCACCAATGGGCGATGACCTCGTAGTTTCCCCCTGCTTCCGGCACGAAGGATCGCGCCACATGGCAGCTGGAGGCATTATGCCGGCCCGGTGCGCCTGTTCCTGCCAGACCCGGGGTGTACGACGGGATGTAGAAGGAAAAGCCGATCGTAATGGGTTGGCCAGCCACGGCTGCAATCTCGACATAATGTCTTGGCAGCCCAACGGCCTTGGCCATGCCGATGTCACGGGTGCGCTGGCCGCCCATCTGCGGGCCGGCAGGATAGCCGCTGCCCGGCACGGTGTGGCTGACACAACGGCTGTTGGGGTACACCTTGACGTTGCGCGAACCGATGAGGCGGATGTGGGCCATATCGCCGCTGGTGGGCTCGGCATAGGTGGACAGTTCGCTCCTGATGGTGTTGCCCACCCATGAGCACCCTGCCAGCAACACGGGTAAAGCGATGGCGGCCAGACGCTGACAGTTGTTCACGGCTTACATCCTCGTCTTGCGGGAGCGGCACTTCCTGTCCGACCAGCACTCCGCCTCCAGGGCACGCCGGCGGGCATCCTCGGCCCATGCAGCATCGATCTCTTCCTGGGTCACCGGATGGATCTGCAGCCGCTCCACCAGCTGCCGCAACAGCCGACGGCGGGCGGCAAGCCATTCCGGGTCCGCGACCACGGCGGCGGTGTAACGTCCCGTGTAACGCATGAAGTGCTCTTCATCGATCCAATGGTCGTACTCTTCGTACCAACCCCTTGGTTCGCCTGAGCCGGGCGGTGCCCCTGCGGGGGTGCGGTAGACCTTCACCAGGCGGTGTTTCCACTCGCGGCCATGGATGATGACTGGGGGCAAGGTTTCGATCACGTCCGAACTCGCATGGCCGAACTTGATCGCGTTCTGCGCCCGGAACCTTTCCACCTCCACCCGCCGCTGCTCTTCCTTCTTCATCTCCTCTTCGTTGAAAAGCTCCCACTTGTAGGACGTGTCCGTGAACAGCCCCCGCCCCGACTTGTCAAGGCCATCCCATGCCGAGAGCCTACCGGCATACTGGGTGTCTGCCTTTGTGATACTTGGCATTATTGGGCCCGGATAAAGCCGCGGAAGCTTGCACCCATCGTCATTCGGGTCTTTTTGGCGGAGCGCCATCAAGCGGTCCGGGTCGGGAAACCCGGCGTGGACCAGCCTGATTCGCAACGGGGCATATATCATTCCGCCGCCTTCGCCGGAGGGGCCACAGACGGGATAGTCCAGCGGATAGCGTACCGGTGGCCTGTCTGCCAGATAGAGGTCTTCCGTCGCGCACCCAGACGCAAGCCCCATCGCCACGACAACCAACACTCGTTTCATTGCCTGCCTCCCTGCGCGATGATGAGCCTTCCGTCTACTTTCCCTGTCCACGCCGGCGACATTTCCTGTCCGACCAGCACTCCGCCTCCAGGGCACGCCGGCGGGCATCCTCGGCCCATGCAGCATCGATCTCTTCCTGGGTCACCGGATGGATCTGCAGCTGCTCCACCAGCTGCCGCAACAGCCGACGGCGGGCGGCAAGCCATTCCGGGTCCGCGACCACGGCGGCGGTGTAGTACCCGGTGTACCGTATGAAGTGGGTTTCATCGACCCAGTAATCATACTGCTCGCGCCAACTCGTCAGTTCGCCTGAACCAGGCGCCTGACCCGCCGGCGTCATATAGCTCTTGACTATCCGGTGCTGCCATTGACGCCCATTGATGTTCGTTTCCGGCAGCGCTTCGATTACGTCGGAACCGGCATGACCGAACTTGATTGCGTTCTGCGCCCTATACCCCTCAATCGTTGCCCGGCGTTCTGACTCCTTCTGCATCTCCTCCTCGTTGAAGAGCTCCCATCGGTAAGCGGTGTCCCTGAAGAATCCCCGCCCTGACTTGTCCAGTCCCGCCGCCGCACTTGAGCGGTTGACGTCCTGTGTGTCTCTTTCCGTGATACTTGGACCCGGATAAAGCCGCGGAAGCTTGCACCCATCGTCATTCGGGTCTTTTTGGCGGAGCGCCATCAAACGGTCCGGGTCGGGAAACCCGGCGTGGACCAGCCTGATTCGCAACGGGGCATATATCATTCCGCCGCTTTCGCCGGAGGGGCCACAGACGGGATAGTCCAGCGGATAGCGTACCGGTGGCCTGTCTGCCAGATAGAGGTCTTCCGTCGCGCACCCAGACGCAAGCCCCATCGCCACGACAACCAACACTCGTTTCATTGCCCGCCTCCCTGCAACGAAGAGTTCCCCGGGTTTGACGGTGGCTTGGGAGGAGCTGGCTTGCGGCGCCATGTCCTCGCCCGCTCCTCCGTCCAGTTGTAGGGCGTGCCGGCGCAGTTCAGCCCGTAGCAGCTATGGGGATTGATCGGTCCCTTGAGGATGGCCGGCAACCCTCGCAGCGCGTCCCACATCTGCCCCTGGGCCGCACCGGGGAGATGTTCGCCGGAGTCGTTGTTCAAATGGCGGGACGGGAATAGTGTGCCGCCCACAAAAGTGGCGACGAAGTCCGACGGGTTGCTGAAGTACGAGAGTGCGGGCTTCATTCCGGCATAATGCTGCTCCGCATTCAAGAAAACCCTATCATTCCCCACGATCCTCTCCATGTGCGCAACTAGGGCCCCCGGTCGCACCGCCGGCCCGAATACCGCCACCGTCAGCAGCTTATTCTGATAGCCGCTGTCCGCCAGCAGATCAAGGGCGTTTCGGGTGACGATACTGCCCCAGCTGTGTGCGAACAGGTCCACCGCTGCATCGCCTTGGCGGTATACCGCGTTCACCAGCGCCAGCGTGGTCGCCGAATAGTCATTGTTCAATGGAGAGACGAACTTGTCGTAGCCGGCCTGCATCAGGTCGGACAGCGCACCCTTGCTGGCGTTGTACTGCACGTAAAAGGTAACGCCCGTTGTGTCGCCCTCTTTCCGCTCTACGTGCCCCACCTGCACATGGCCCGCTCGCGCCTGGTCGTTGAGGATGCCGTTGACTGCGATGCTCTCCGCACCTTCCGGGATCTCGTCGGTGAACTCCACCGCCACACCATGCTCTCGCAGGAACTGGACACGCTGCTCCGTGCTCAGGTTGTCCGGCAGCCGGATGTCGGCGCATTCCTGGGCCGCCCTGGTGCAGGTGATCTTGATCGCGATGGTTTCCTCGTGCCCGCGCATGGCCTTGTCGGCGGCTTCGTCCCAGAATCCGATGCCGCTGCCAACCGCCGAGTACACCAGTCCGGATTCCAGGCTGACGTTGCCGGCCAGCGCGCTCACGCCCAGGGCAGCGATGCTCTTGGCGATGGCCAGGGCGTGGCCGTCATCGCGCCTGTCGCGCATGTACGCGGCCTGCTCGTACAGCTGGCTGGCCAGGTCCGCGTTTCCTTCTACGCTTTCACGCTTCGCTGTTGCCAGCACCGCGTCGATTTCCTCCTGCCTGGTGGCCAGCTTGGCGCTGTAGATGTCATCGACCAGCTTGACGGCGAGGTCGCTCAAGCCGGCGGCGAAAGCCTGGCCTTCGCTGACTTCCCGTTCGTCGAAGATGTCCTCCAGGCCCGACTGCTGCAGCCCGTTCACGTTGCGCGCGACGCTCGCCGGCGCCCCTTCGCCGCCGTCGCGGGTCTCGAGTGTTCCTTCGCTGATGCCACTGCGGGTGACGCTCCGCTCCGCGTCGCTCTGCGTCGGGGCGATGCCGGGCGTGAAACTGCCACCGCCGTTGCCCCCGCTGGCACGGAATCCCACGCTGCTGGCCTCGTACTCCGTTTCGTTCCGGAGGTCGCCCGCACTCAGCGTCCCGGTGCTCAGCCGGTTCCTGCTCGCGTCCGCAGTGCTGGCGATCGCGGCACCGGTCAGCCCGGTGTGTCCGCCCACGACGATGTCGAAGCCGCCGCTGCCGGCCTGGATCCCGGTCTGTTCGTTGACGCTGGCGTACCTGCTGTCGATCCTGCTCCGGTCGTAGTAGCCGCTGGCGCTGCCGCCGCCCGCCCCGACAGCCACGTCGAGCCCGGCAGACTGGTCCTTGCGTCGGTAGTCGTTGCTGTCCTGCTGGCTGGCGAGGGTCAGATCGCGGCCGACGGTGGCTGCCACGGACTCGCCAGCGGCCTGGGCGCCCTCGAGGGTCGTGTCGCGGCCGCTGGAAAGGGCCAGGGTGTTGGCGGCAGTCACCCTGGCCTCGGCGTGGGTGGTGCCGCTGCCATCGCCCTTTCCCCTGGCCGCGGTGGCACTCACGTACACCCCTATGCCGGCTTCGGTACCGATGGTGATGCCGATCTCGCCGCTGGAGGCCTTGTCGCGGGCAGCCGTGGCGTGGCTTTCCCGTGCGCTCCGCAGCACCAGATCCTGCGCGGCGGCCAGCGCCACGTCGTCGCCTTCCACCACGCTGCCGGTGATGCCCAGGTCGCCGGCGTGCGCGGCGATGGCCACGTCGCCCTCGCTGGCGACGCGGCTGCCCCGTGCCGTGGTTTCGGTGTGTTCCATCCGGCTGGACGAGCGGCTCGCGCCGATGCCGATGCGCAGATTGATGCCGTTGCCGCCCCGGGTCTCGCCGGTCCTGGCGGTATTGGCCAGTTCGCCGAACTGTTGGCCGACGCTGCCCAGTTGGTCGATGCCTGCCTGGCCACCTGAAAACAGCGTCTGCCCGGCCTGGGCTGCGTACAGCGCCTTGAGCCGGTCGTCCTCGACCTCGCTGCTGCGCCTGGCCGCGCCGTAGACGTTCATGGCCACGTCTACCGCGCCACCTTTCAGGCTCACGTTCAGGCCCCCCTGCTTGAACGTCTGGCCTTCCCTTACCTGCCGGGTGTCCTCGGCGTGCTCGATGGCGACGTTCCGGCCGCTGATTCCGACCCCGGTTTTCGACAGGACGTCGCTGCCGGTGATGGTCACGTCGTTGCCCGCCACGATGTCCACGCGCCCGTCCGTGCTGCCGATCAGGCTGCCGGCGTGGGATGCCGTCTCCACCTCCGCGGTCCGGCCGATGCGCTGGCTGCCGATGGTCACGCCCAGCCCGCCGCTGCTGAACATGCCGCTCTTCTTGCGGGTGCTCGCATACGACTCGCTGCGGGTGTTGCGGCCGGTGCCGATGACCACATCGCCGCCGGCGGCAAGGGCCACCCCGTCCGTGCCGGCGATCTGCGCGGCCTGGGTGGTCAGGTCGCGGCCCGCGGCCACCTGCACCGTCTCGCCGCTGAGGGTGGTGCCCACGACCAGGGTGTCCGTGACCTGGTCGCGCGTGGTGGTCGTTGTGCTGCTGAACGTGCCCTTCTTTTTCTTCACCGTCTCCTGGGCGAAAGCATGCGTCTCCCGCGCAGCGAGCAGGTTCACGTCGCGGCCGCCGGCGACGGCGACGGCACCCGTGTCGCTGGCCACGGTGGCGGCGGCCAGGTTCACGTCGCGGCCGGCCTGGAGGGCGACGTCGCCACCGGCATTGAAGGTGGTGCCGTGCACGGTCTCGTCCACGGTCGTCGTGGCCCGGCGGAACCGCCGCCGCGTTTCCAGCGTGCTGCTGGTGTCGGTCGTGGTCAGGGTGGTGGCATTGAGGTCGTTGCCCGCGGTTACCGCCAGGTTGCGCCCCGCCTCCAGGCGGGCGGCCGCCAGGTTCACGTCGTGGCCGGCCTCGAGCACGAGGTCGCCGCCGGCGACCAGGGCCTGCACGTCCAGGCCCTGGGTGCTGGTCGTGGTGGCCACCCGGCTCTTGCCGTGACGGGCGGCGGTGGTCCGCAGGGTGGCTTCCTGCGACACCGATTCCACGTCCAGGTCGCGCCCGGCGCGCGCGACCAGGTCTTCGCCCGCGGTCACGGTCGCCTCGCGAACGGCCAAGTCGCGTCCGGCCTGCAGCGCCATGCTGCCGCCGGCGGCGGTCGTGCTGCGGTTGGTCAGGACCAGGTCCTGGCCGGCGGACAGCGCCAGGCTGCTGCCGGAGAGCACCTGCGTGGCGGTGACCCGCAGGTCCTGCCCCGCAGCCAGTGTCACCGGCCCGGCGCCGGCCACCGTGGTGCGCGTCAGGTCCAGGTTGCGGCCGGCGCGCACCGTCGCCGCGCCGCTGCTCTCCACGCGGCCGCGCGCGTCCTGCATGAAATCGCCCCCGGCGTCCACGACGACGGTGCTGCCGGAAAGGCGGCCGCGATTGCGCACGTCGCCCGAGGTGGCCACCTGCACGCTGCCGCCACCGACGACACCGGTGTTGATCAGCGCATCCGCGCTCAGCCAGGCGCCATGACCGCCCTGCAGGGTGCCGTCGTTGCGCACGGTGCCGGCGGCCTGCACCTCGAGCGCTTGGCCGCCCGACATCAGCGCGCCGCGCGAAGCCAGTTGCGAGGCCGTCGCCTGCGAGAGGTACACCACCGGTACCAGGACCCGCTCGCCCGCGACCTCCTGCTCCACCAGCCACACGATGTCCTGCTCCAGCGCGGCGACCTGCGTGCTGGTGAGCGGCGCGCCCAGCGAAAGGCCCAGCTGCGCGGCCGCCGCCGCGGCGCCGTCCATCAGGGCGCGGTACTGGGCCAGGCCATCGCCGTCGTCGGCCGCGCCGGCCAGGTTGCGCCGGCCGGTCAGCTGCATGATCTGCTCCAGCACCAGGCGCCGCTCGTAGTGGCCGTCGCCCAGGCGCTTGTGCGTGTCGATGGACGCGTCCAGCCGGTCCAGCAGGTATTCCGAACCGCCCTGCTCGCCGCGCGCGAACCGTGGCGCGGTGCTGACCAGGAAGGCGGCGCCCGGTCCTGGCTCGGTGCGGTACATGCCGGTTTCCGGCAGTTGCAACCCCGGCAGCGGCTGCTCCGGCGTGCCCAGCGACTGCGCCAGCGCGGGCGGCGGTCCGCCCACGGGCGAGAGATCCGGCGCCCGCGCCATGCCTGGGCCGGCGTCCACCGCCACCCGCTCCCCCTGCAGCGCGACCAGCGTCTCGCGGCGCAGGCGCACGCGCTGCGCCCCGCCCGGGCCGGCAGACAGCACGACTTCCCGGGAATCGACCGGGCGCGGCCCAGGCCCGACCGGGCCCGGATCGCCGGCGCCCACGTCCACGCTCACGGGCACGCCGCTGCCCGCGTCCGGCGCGTGGCCGGCGCCACCGAACGCGACCTCGCCGCTGCCCGGGCCGGCCTGGACCGGAGACAGCGGGGCCGGGCCGCCACTGGTGACCACCGCGGTGTTGGTCACGTCGCCGCCGCTGGCGATGGCCAGGCTTCCACCGGCGGTGATGGTGGCGCGTCCTTCTTCCGGCGCGTACGGATGCCGCACCCGCACGGGACCGTAGCTGCCGGCATAACCGGTGACCGCATAGCCGTTGCCGGCCGCGCAACTGTGGAGGTCGCCCGCGCAGTACCGGTACTGCACGCCGTAGTGGGCCGTGACCTCCCACGTCTGCATGCCCGCGAAGGACTCGTTGAACACGCCGGGGGCGCCTTCGCCCGCCGCGCTGCCGTTGATGAGCAGGCTGCCGCCGGCGGCGATGGCCGAGGCCCGGTTGTACAGCGTGGCCGCCTCCAGGACCATGCCGCCCCCGGACAGCAGCTGCGCGGCGGCCGAGCTGCGGGTGATCGCGACCTCGTTCAACGGGGTCGCCGTTTCCCGGTAGCTCGAGAGGACCAGCTGGCAGTCGTAGGTCGCGCCGCTGCAACGCCCCGCGTGCTCGCTTTCGTACGCCGCGTGGTAGCTCGTCCACTCCTCTGCGGGAATCGCGCGGCGCGCGGCCTCCTGCTCCGCCGGCGTGAGGTCGCGGTTCACGTACTCCATCACCCGGCGCCGGTTGTCGAGCGTGCTGGCGGCCACGTAGAGCCCGCCTTCGGCCTGGATGCGGCCGGACACGTTGTCCACCCGGCTGGCGCTGCCGCCGTGGCGGCCGATGATGGCCAGGTCACCGGCGCTGAACAGCTCCGCATCGAGGTTGGACAGCCGGCCGACGGCCAGCTCCAGGTAATCGGCGGCGCCGATGAAGCCTTCGCCATAAGCGCGCGTGGCGTCCTCACGGCCGAGGTCGCGGCCGTTGGTCACGGTGCCGCTCCGGATGGCGACCACGTCGCCGACGATGTCGCCGGTATTGGCCAGCGAGCCTGCCTGGACCTCGACCAGGTCGCCCTCCATGCTGCCGTGGTTGTCCACGCTGCCAGCGTGCACGCTCAGCACCCCGGTGCCCTCGCCGTTGCCGGCGTTGAGCATGCCCTGGTTGACCAGGCCGCCGGCCGACAGCGCAAGCGCGTCCGCCGCCTGGATCGTGCCCAGGTTGGTGAGCGTTCCGCCCACGGCCAGATCGAGCACGCCGTCGGTTTCCAGGCGCTGGCCGCCGGCATAGGTGAAGTCCCCGGCGATGTCCAGGTCCAGCCACCGCCCGCCGTACAGGAGGCCGGCGCCGGTCAGCGTGCCCAGCTCCGCGCGCAGCACGTCGGCGGCGATCTGGCCGCCGGCCAGCTCCATCGCGCCGGCGGACAGTTCCAGCGTCGCGGCCTGGACGTGGCCGGCGCCGCCGTTGCGCAGGCTGGCCACGCCGATCCACGCGTTCTCCCCGGCGCCGAGGCGTCCGCGGTTGTCCAGTACGCCGGTCGCGGTCTGGTAGCGCAGGTCGCGGCCGGCATAGACGGTGCCTGCGTTGTCCAGCGCCGCGGCGTCCACGGTGAGGTCGCGCGGAGCGACCAGCAGGCCATCGGCGCCATTGTCGATGCGTCCGGCGGCCACGGACAGGTCGCCACTGCGGCTGCCGAGCAGACCGCCGCGGTTGTCGAGCGTGCCGGTGGTCGCGACCGTGAGGGCGGGCGTCGCATCCGGCCCGGCTTCCGCGTCCTCGGCGCCGGCCATGATCTGCCCGCCGGCGTTGGCGATGGCCCCGGCCTGCAACGTGGCCGCGCCGGGGGTGTCGAACACGCCGCCGGTGTTGTCGAACAGGCCGCCGGCGTGCAGTGTCAGCCCGGTGGTACCGCGCAGCAGGCCGCCGTCGCGGTTGCCGAAGACGCCCGCGCTGGCCAGTGCCAGGGAGCCGTGCGCGGCGAGCACGCCGGCGCCGTTGTCCACGCTGCCGGCGTGCACCGTCGCATTGCCCGCCGCACCGACCAGGCCGCCGCGGTTGTCCAGCGCGCCGTCCAGCACGAGGGAGAGGCTTCCGTCCTCGTCGCCGGCCTGCGCCGGATCGCCGTGCTGCAGCAGCGTTCCACCGCGGTTGTCGAACGCTTGCGCTGTCACGGCGATGCCGCCGCCGGCCTCGATGAGGCCGTCGACGTTGCCCAGCGTGCCCCCCGCCAGGGCCAGCGAACCGTCCGCACCGATGCGGCCGCCGGCGTTGTCGAGGTCGCCGGCCGCCAACCGCACCTGCGCACCGAACAGGCCCTGCGCCTCCCCCAGGGTGCCGCGGTTGACCAGGTGGCCGGCGCTCGCGTCCAGGTCGCCTTCGGCGACGACCAGGCCGCCGTGGTTGTCGAAGGTGCCGCGCACTTCCACCACCACGTCCTGCCGCGAACGTACCGCGCCGCCGGCGTTGCTCAGCGTGCCCGCATCCAGCCGCAGCTGGCCGTCGTTGTGGATGGTGCCGCCGTCGTTGACCAGTTGGCCGCGCACGCGGATCGCCAGGGATTCGCCGTACCCGCCCTGGATGACGCCGCGGGCGTTGCGTACCTCGCCGGCCTCGATGCGCGTGCCGCCGCCAAGGGTCACGGTGCCGCGGGCGTTGTCCAGCGTGCCGGCCACGTCCACGCTGCCGCCCCCGGTCGCGGCCAGGATGCCGCCCGCGTTGTCCAGCGCGCCGGCGCTGACGTCCAGCCCGCCGCTGCTGGCGATGCGCCCGTCGCTGTTGTCCAGGCGGTCGCGCGCGGCCAGCGCCATGCCCGCGCCGGACGCGGCCAGCGAGCCGCCCGCGGTGACCAGCGTGCCGGTATCGACGGTGATCCGCTCGGCGACGACGCTGCCACCGCTCAGGTCGGTGCGCTCGCCTTCCAGCACCAGCGTGCCGGCGCTGGCGATGAAGCCACCCGCGCCGTCCAGCACCGCGGCGTCGATGTCCAGTGCACCGTCCCCGTTGCGGATGGCACCGCCGGCGTTGCGCAGGTGTGCCGTGTCCAGTGCAAGCCCGGCGCCGGCCTCGATGGTGCCGCCGTCGTTGTCCAGCCGGCCACCGGTGGCGACCTGCAGCGCACCCGCCGCGCCGAGGGCGCCGTTGCGGTTGTCCAGCTCGTGCGCGCGCAGCTCGGCGTCGCCGCCCAGGGCGACGCTGCCGCCGGTGTTGGCCCACGTCCCGGCCACCGCCACCCGGCTGTTGCCGGACCCGGCCGCCTCGAGCGCGCCGCCGGTGTTGTCCAGGGCGCCGGCCACCAGCTCGAGCGTGCCGTTGCCAGCGATGGTGCCGCGCGCGTTGTCCAGCAGGCCGCGTACCTGCAGGGACAGCGCTTCGCCACCCGTCGCCAGCAGCGTCCCGCCGGCGGTGGTCAGTTCGCCGGCGTCGATGGCGATGCGGCGGGCGATGGTGTCGCCGCCCTCCAGGTCCGCGCGTCCGGTGGCCAGCACCAGGGTGCCATTGCTGGCGAGGGCGCCGTCCTTGCCGTCGACCGTGCCGGCGGCGATCTCCAGCGTGCCGTCGCCGGCGTGCTCGATCGTGCCGGCGGTGTTGTCCAGGTGCTGCGCCGCCAGCCCCAGGTCGCCGCCGGCTGAGATCGAGCCGCCACCGTTGTCGATCCGGCCGTCGGCGGTGACCTCCAGCCGCGCCTGGCCGGCCGCCAGCACCCGGCCGCCTGCATTGGCCACCTCGCCCGCGCGCACGACGGTATCGCCTGCCGAGAGGATCGCACCGGTGCGGTTGTCCAGCAGTGTGGCAGCAGTGAGCCAACCGGCCTGGGCGCCGGCCGCGACGATCATGCCGGCGCGGTTGTCCAGCACCGGCGCCTGCAGCTGGAATGCGCCGTTGGTGGCAATGCGGCCGCCGGCGTTGTCCAGGCGTTCGCGCGCGACGATGGCCAGCGCTTCCGGTCCGCTGGCGGCGAGCACGCCGCCGGCGGTGGTGATCGTGTCGGCTTCGATGGTGATGCGGCCGGCCGTGGTGTCGCCGTCGCGCAGGTCCACCTGCCGCGCAGCCACCTCGAGGGCGCCGTTGCTGGCGATGGTGCCGCCTTCGCCAGCCAGCGTGCCGGTGGCGATGGCGAGCACGCCTTCGCCGGCGTGCCGGAGGCTGCCGCCGGCGTTGACCAGTTCGCGCGCCGACAGCCGCATGTCGCCGCCCGAGCCGATGCGGCCACCGGTGTTGTCGAGCAGGCCGTCCACTTCCAGCTGCAGCGCGCCGGTGCCCGATGCGCGAAGGGTGCCCCCGCGATTGTCCAGTTGCCCGGCTTGCACGTGGGTGTCGCCGCCGGTCTCCAGCACGCCGCCACGGTTGTCCAGCGTGTCGGCCACGGTCACCGAGGACTCGTCGGTGCCCGCGGCGGTGATGACGCCGCCGGCGTTGGCCAGGGCCGTCGTGTCCAGCCGCAACGCGCCGTTGCTCGCGATACGGCCCTCGGTGTTGTCGATGCGCTGGCTCGCCGTCAGCACCAGCGGGCCGCGTCCGGTGGCGGTGAGCGTGCCATGCGCGGTGAGCAGTTCTCCGGCGCGGATGGCGATGCTGCGCGCCTGGGTGGTCGCATCGCGCAGATCCACTGTCCAGCCGCCGAGTTCCAGCGCGCCGTTGCTCAGGATGGTGCCGCCCGCGGCCTCGAGCACGCCCACCGACAGCCACAGCAGGCCGTCGCCGGCGTGGCGAATGGTGCCGCCGGTGTTGTCCAGCACGCCGGTGGACAAGGCCATGCCGGCGCCGGAGGCCAGCAGGCCACCGTCGCTGTTGTCGAGGTATCCGCTGGCGTCGACGCGCAACGATCCCTGCGCCTGCAGCGTGCCGTCGCGGTTGTCCAGGCCGGCGGACCCCGCCTCCAGGTCGCCGCCTACCGCGACGGTACCGCCGGCGTTGTCCAGCATGCCGGCCACGACGATGCGGCTGCTGCCCGTGCCAGCGGCGCTGAGCATGCCGTGCCGGTTCTCCAGCCATTGTGCGGAGACATCCAGGACGCCATTGCCCGCGACCCGGCCGCCGGTGTTGTCCCAGCCCTCGCGCACGGCGACCTGCAGCGCCTGCGTGCCGCTGGCCACGAGGCGGCCGCGGGCGGTGTCGAGGCGCCCGGCGTCGATGGCGATGCGTTCGGCGCCCAGGGACGCGCCCCGCAGGCCCATCTCCCCGGCGGCCAGAGAAAGCGCGCCGGCGCTGGCGAACGTGGCGCCCGCCGCATCCAGCCGCTGCGTGCGGATGTCCAGCGCGCCGCTACCGGCATTGGCGATCCTGCCGCCGGTGGCGTCCATCGTCGCGGCCGAGATGTCCAGTCCGCCCTCGGCGGCCAGCAGCCCGGATGCGTTGTCCAGGCGCCCGGCCGCCTCGATCCGCAGCACGCCTGCGGCCTTCACCGCGCCGTCCCGGTTGTCGAGCTCCCCGGCGGCCAGGGTGGCATCGCCGCCGGTCGCGAGGGTGCCGCGGGCGTTGTCCAGCCGCCCGGCCACCCGGAGGCTGCTGCCGCCCTCGCCGGCGGTGGCGATGACGCCGTCGCGGTTGACGAGCGTACCGGCCTCGAGCGCCAGCGTGCCGTTGCCGACGAGGTGCCCGCCGGCGTTGTCCATGCGCTCGCGCGCGGTGATCGAAAGCGCGCGGTCGCCGGTCGCCGCCACCTTGCCCGCGGCCGTTACCAGCACGTCGGCGTCTAGCGCGATGGAATCGGCCTGGGTGGTGCCGCCTCGCAGGTCCACCGATCCTGCCGCCAGCGCCAGCGCGTCCTGGCTGGCGAGCGTGCCGCCTGCGCCGTCCACGCGCGCGGCCTGGACGTTCAGGTCACCGCCGGCTTGCACCGTGCCCGCGGCGTTGGCGAAGGTGGCAGCGGTTATTTCCAGCTCCGCCCGGCTCGCGAGCATGCCCTGGGCGTTGTCGAGGACCTGGCGCACCCGGAGGACGCCGTGGCCGCCGGCCAGCACGGCACCGCCGCGGTTGTCGAAACCGTCGGCCTCCAGCGCAATGCCGGCAGCGGACAGGGTCGCGCCGCGGTGGTCCGCCTGGCCTGCCCGGAAGGCCAGGTCGCCTCCGGTGACCACGATGCCGTCCCGCCCGGCGAACCCGTCCGCGCGCAAGTTCATCCCGGCATCGCCGGCATGCTCGATGCGTCCCCGCTCGTTGCGCAGCTGCCCGCTGGCGATCGCGAACGCCGACGCACGGGTGGACACGATGCCGTCGCTGTTGTCGAAGTCGCCGGCCACCTCCAGCGCGGATGCGCCGGTGCCGCGTTGCACCAGCGCGCCACCGCGGTTGTCCAGCGACTGCGTGCGGATGCCGAGCACGCCCTCCGCCTCCAGGTGGCCGCCGGCGTTGGTCACCCGCTCCAGCGTCAGGTCGAGATTGCCGGCCACGTGCAGCTCGCCGCCCGCGTTGGCCAGCGTGCCCCGCGACAGCGCCAGCCGCTCCGCAGCCAGCCGGCCGCCGCTGTTGTCCAGGCCGTCGTCCACGTCCAGGCCGATCGCGCCGCCGGCGCGGATGCTGCCGCCGTCGTTGTCCAGCACGCCGGCGACGCGCACGATGCCGGGCGTTCCTCCGCCGGCAGGTGCGTCGGCGGGTGCG
>DASRYN010000065.1:0-6098 GCA_035687185.1 Pseudoxanthomonas sp.
TGGTGGTGTGCCGGGCCGGCGCCTCCACGCTGGCCGAGCTGTGCGCCGCCGGCGTGGGCAGCGTGCTGGTGCCGTTCGCCGCCGCGGTGGACGACCACCAGACCCGCAACGCCGAGTACCTGGTCGAAGGCGGCGCCGCGCTGCTGCTGCGGCAGGACGCGCAGCTGGCGGCGAACCTGCAGGGCGCGCTGCGCGCGCTGGCCGGCGACCCGGCGCGGCGGATGGCGATGGCGCGCGCCGCGCGCGCGCTGGCCCGGCCGGATGCGGCCGCGCGCATCGCCGACGCCGTCCTCGAAGAATCCCTGACCGTTCCTGGAGTCCCCGCATGATCCGCCGCCTGCACGACACCGACGACCTGGTGCGCGCCTTCCCCCGCGTGCACTTCGTCGGCATCGGCGGCACCGGCATGAGCGGCATCGCCGAGGTGATGCTCACGCTGGGCTACGAGGTGTCCGGCTCGGACGCCGCCGACAACGCCGCCACCCGGCGCCTGGCGCGGCTGGGTGCGCGCATCGTGCGCGGCCACTCGGCGGCCAACGTGCTGGGCACCGACTGCGTGGTGGTGTCCAGCGCCATCCGCGACGACAACCCCGAGCTGATGGAGGCGCGCAGCCAGCGCATCCCCATCGTGCCGCGGGCGGCGATGCTGGCCGAGCTGATGCGCTTCCGCCGCGGCATCGCCGTGGCCGGCACCCACGGCAAGACCACCACCACCAGCCTCACCGCCGCGGTGCTCAGCGAAGGCGGCCTGGACCCGACCTTCGTGATCGGCGGGCAGCTGCTGGCCGCCGGCGCCAACGCCAAGCTCGGCGGCGGCCAGTGGCTGGTGGCCGAGGCCGACGAGAGCGATGGCAGTTTCCTGCGCCTGAACCCGCTGGTGGCGGTGATCACCAACATCGACGCCGACCACCTGGAGAACTACGGCGGCGACTTCGCCCGCCTGCGCTCGGCCTTCTCCGAGTTCCTGCAGCGCCTGCCGTTCTACGGCCTGGCGGTGCTGTGCATCGACGACCCGGAGGTGGCCGCGGTGGCGGCGCAGACCCCGCGCCACGTGATGACCTACGGCACCGCCGAGAATGCCGACGTGCGCGCCGAGGACATCGTCCAGGACGGCCCGCGCATGCGCTTCACCCTGCGCCTGCCCGAGGGCGCGACCATCCCCGTGACCCTGGCGCTGCCGGGGCGGCACAACGTGCTCAACGCCCTGGCCGCCGCCGCGGTCGGCTGGCAGCTGGGCGTGGCGCCGGAACGCATCGCCGCGGCGCTGGAGAAGTTCGCCGGCATCGGCCGTCGCTTCAACGACCTGGGCGAGGTGGCCACCGCGGCCGGCGCGCGCGTGCGCGTGGTCGACGACTACGGCCACCACCCGAAGGAACTGGCGGCCGTGTTCGCCGCCGCCCGCGGCGGCTGGCCCGACCGGCGCCTGGTGGTGGCCTTCCAGCCGCACCGCTACAGCCGCACCCGCGACCAGTTCGACGCCTTCGCCGCGGTGCTGTCCGAGGCCGACGCGCTGGTGCTCAGCGAGGTCTACCCCGCCGGCGAGGCGCCGATCCCGGGCGCCGACTCGCGCGCCCTGGCGCGCGCGATCCGCGCCCGGGGCCGCAGCGAGCCGGTGGTGGTGGGGCAGGTGGCCGACCTGGCGCACGTGCTGCCCGACGTGCTGCGCGACGGCGACCTGCTGCTGATGATGGGCGCCGGCGACATCGGCTACGTCGCCCAGCAGATCGCGGCCGACGGCTTCGGCGCGAAGGAGGGCGCATGAGCCGCGCCTCCCTGCCCGCGCCGCGCGTCGCCGACCCGGCCGCGTTCGGCCGCGTCGCCGTGCTGATGGGCGGCACCTCGAGCGAGCGCGAGGTGTCGCTGGACTCCGGCCGCAACGTGCTGGAGGCGCTGCAGGCCCGCGGCGTGGACGCCTTCGCCGTCGACGGCATCCCGGCGCTGGTCCGGGCGATCGGCGAGCGCCGCGTGGACCGCGTGTTCAACATCCTCCATGGCAACAAGGGCGGCGGCGAGGACGGCGTGCTGCAGGGCCTGCTGGAGGCGTTGCAGGTGCCGTACACCGGCTCCGGCGTGCTGGGCTCGGCGCTGTCGATGGACAAGATCCGCACCAAGCAGGTGTGGCTGAGCCTGGGCCTGCCCACGCCGCGCTACGCGCGCCTGGCCAAGGGCGACGACGTCCATGCCGTGGCGCGCGGGCTGGGCCTGCCGGTGATCGTCAAGCCCTCGTGCGAAGGCTCCAGCGTCGGTGTGTCGCGCGTGTTCGACGACGCCGGCCTGGCCGCGGCGGTCGAGCTCGCCGCGCGCTACCCCGGCGAGCTGCTGATGGAGCAGCTGGTGGTGGGCGACGAACTGACCGTCGCCATCCTCGGCGACGTCGCGCTGCCGTCGATCAGGATCGTGCCCCGGGGCGCCTGGTACGACTACAACGCCAAGTACGTGGCCGAGGACACGCAGTACCTGTGCCCCGGCCTGGAAGGCGCGGCCGAGGACGAGATCCGCCGGCTCGCGCTGGCGGCCTTCCGCGCCGCCGGCTGCAGCGGCTGGGGCCGCGTGGACGTGATGCGCGACCGCGCCAGCGGCGGCTTCTTCCTGCTGGAGGTCAACACGGCGCCGGGCATGACCAGCCATTCGCTGGTGCCCAAGGCGGCCGCGCAGGTCGGCATCGGCTTCGAGGAGCTGTGCTGGCGCATCCTGGAGCAGACCGCATGAGCGCCCTGCTGCGCGTCCTGGCCTGGCTGCTGGCGGTGGCGCTGGTCGCGCTGCCGGTGGTGGCCGTGCTCAACGGCTGGGTCGGCGCGGAGCGCTGGCCGCTGTCGCGCCTGCGCGTGACCGGGCAGTTCGAGCGGGTCCAGGCCGAGCAGCTGCGCGCGGCGGTGGCGCCGCACGCGCGTCGCGGCTACTTCGCGGTGGACCTGCACGCGGCCCAGCGCGCGGTCGAGCGCCTGGCCTGGGTCGAGAGCGCCCAGGTGCGCAAGCAGTGGCCGGACGTGCTGGAGGTGCAGGTGGTCGAGCACCGCCCGTTCGCCCGCTGGGGCGAGGACCGCATGCTGTCCGAACGCGGCGTGCTGTTCCCGCTGCCGCGCGACCTGGCCGGCACGCGCCTGCCGAAGCTGGACGGGCCCGCCGCGCGCACCGCCGAGGTGGTGGCGCTCTACAACGAGACCCGCGCGCTGTTCGCGCCGCTGGGCTACGGCGTGGCCGAGCTGGGCATGGACGCGCGTGGCAGCTGGTCGCTGGTGCTCGACAACGGCACCCGGGTGGTGGTCGGCCGCGACGACGCGCGCGCGCGGCTGGCGCGCTTCGTGCGGGTGCTGCCGCAACTGCTGGCGCGCCAGGCGCGGCCGCTGGAGCGCGCCGACCTGCGCTACACCAACGGATTCACCCTGGCGTGGGGCCAGCCGGCCGTGCACGCCACCCCTTCACGCCCGCACGCGCCGGCCGGCGCGGCGCAGGCGCATGCACAACAGGCGAGCAGTACATGAACCGCAAAGGCGACAAGTCCCTCATCGTCGGCCTCGACATCGGCACCTCCAAGGTGGTGGCGCTGGTGGGCGAGTACTCGCCGGGGAATCCGATCGAGGTGATCGGCATCGGTTCGCACGAATCGCGCGGGCTCAAGCGCGGCGTGGTGGTGGACATCGAGTCCACCGTGCAGTCGATCCAGCGCGCGGTCGAGGAGGCCGAGCTCATGGCCGGCTGCGAGATCCGCTCGGTCTACGCCTCGATCTCCGGCAACCACGTGCAGTGCAAGAACTCGCCGGGCATCGTCCCGATCCGCGACGGCGAGGTCACCTGGGCCGACCTGGACCGGGTGCTGGACGCGGCCAAGGCGGTGGCGATCCCGGCCGACCAGCGCATCCTGCACGCCATCCCGCGCGAGTACGTGCTGGACGATTCGCAGGAGGGCATCCGCAACCCGGTGGGCATGACCGGCGTGCGCCTGGAAGTGCACGCGCACCTGGTCACCTGCGCGCAGTCGGCGGCGCAGAACATCAGCAAGTGCGTGCAGCGCTGCGGGCTGCAGGTGGACGACCTGATCCTGTCCTCGCTGGCGTCCTCGGTGGCGGTGCTGACCGCCGACGAGCGCGAGCTGGGCGTGGTGCTGGTGGACATGGGTGCGGGCACCACCGACATCGCGGTGTTCATCCAGGGCGCGATCTGCCACACGGCCTCGCTGCCGATCGCCGGCGACCACGTCACCAACGACATCGCGCACATGCTGCGCACGCCCACGCCGGAGGCCGAGCAGATCAAGGTCCGCTACGCCTGCGCGCTGGCGCAGCTGGCCACGGCCGAGGAATCCATCCAGGTGCCCAGCGTCGGCGACCGGCCGCCGCGGCGCATGCCGCGCGCCTCGCTGGCGCAGGCGGTGCAGGGCCGCTACGAGGAGATCTTCGAGATGGTCCAGGCCGAGCTGCGCCGCTCCGGCTTCGAGGAGCTGGTGCGCGCGGGCATGGTCCTGACCGGCGGCGCCTCGAAGATGGAAGGCGTCATCGAACTGGCCGAGGAAATGCTGCAGATGCCGGTGCGCATCGGCATCCCGCAGCACGTCACCGGCCTGGGCGAGGTCGTCGGCAACCCGGTCCACGCCACCGGCGTGGGCCTGCTGCTGATGGGCAGCCAGATCGAGCACCCGCGGCGGCCGTCGCTTCCCAGCGGCCGCGCCGGCAGCTTCTTCAAGAAGCTGCGCAACTGGTACCGGGGCGAATTCTAGGAGCGGTAGCGGGGACGGAGGTTTGCGCGGCCGGTGCACCCGGCCCGAGCGGTGGCAGGAGCGGTACCCCACGGACGGGGACGGCAACAACCCCAGGCGAACGCCGGAGCACAGAAAGCCGGCACTTATAAACAGAGGACAACGGACATGGCACATTTCGAACTGATCGAGAAGATGGCTCCCAACGCGGTGATCAAGGTCATCGGCGTGGGCGGCGGCGGCGGCAACGCCGTGGCGCACATGGTCAACAGCAGCGTGGAGGGCGTGGAGTTCATCACCGCCAACACCGACTCGCAGGCCATCAAGAACTGCGGCGCCAAGCTGCAGCTGCAGCTCGGCGGCAACGTCACCAAGGGCCTGGGCGCGGGCGCGAACCCGGAGGTCGGCCGCCAGGCCGCGCTGGAGGACCGCGAGCAGATCATCGCCGCGCTGGACGGCGCGGACATGGTGTTCATCACCGCCGGCATGGGCGGCGGCACCGGCACCGGCGCCGCGCCGGTGGTGGCGCAGCTGGCCAAGGAGATGGGCATCCTGACCGTGGCCGTGGTCACCAAGCCGTTCCCGTTCGAGGGCCGCCGCCGCATGCAGGTGGCACTCAAGGGCATCGAGGAACTGGGCCAGCACTGCGACTCGCTGATCACCATCCCCAACGAGAAGCTGATCACCGTCCTGGGCCGCAACGCCACCATGATCCAGGCGTTCCGCGCCGCCAACGACGTGCTGCAGGGCGCGGTGCAGGGCATCGCCGACCTGATCGTGCGCCCGGGCCTGATCAACGTCGACTTCGCCGACGTGCGCACCGTGATGAGCGAGATGGGCCTGGCGATGATGGGCACCGGCACCGCGCGCGGCGACGACCGCGCCCAGGCCGCGGCCGAGGCGGCGATCCAGAACCCGCTGCTGGACGACGTCAACCTGGCCGGCGCCAACGGCATCCTGGTCAACATCACCGCCGGCCCCGACTTCACCATGGCCGAGTTCGACGAGATCGGCCGCACCGTCGAGGGCTTCGCCTCCGAGGACGCGACCGTGGTGGTCGGCACCGTGCTGGACCCGGAGATGCAGGACGAGGTGCGCGTGACCGTGGTGGCCACCGGCCTGAACCGCGCCACCGTGCGCCAGCCGGTGCGCGGCGAATATGCCGGCCGCGCCGAGTTCGCCGCGCGCGAACCCGCCCGCGCCCCGGTGCGCCTGGTGCGCGACGCGACCACCGGCCTGCCGATCGACGAGGGCTTCGGCGCTGCCGACCCGGTCGCCGGCGCGGTCGGCGGAATGGGCCTGCGCCGCGGCGCGGCCGCCGCCCCGGCCGGCGCGCCGGCCACCGCCGACCTGCCCAGCGACTACCTGGACATCCCGGCGTTCCTGCGCCGCCAGGCCGACTGAG
>DASRYN010000066.1:0-24085 GCA_035687185.1 Pseudoxanthomonas sp.
GGACCGGCCCGGTTTGGCCGGACCCCCGCCTGCATTTAAGCTCCCCCCATGGACGCCCCCTTGCGATCGATCCACGTCGTCGCCGGCCTCATCCGCGACGCGCGCGGCCGCATCCTCCTGGCCCGCCGCACCGAGGGCCGCGACCTGGCCGGCCTGTGGGAATTCCCGGGCGGCAAGCGCGAGCCGGGCGAGACCTCCGAGCAGGCGCTGGTGCGCGAGCTGCGCGAGGAGCTGGGCATCGAGGTCGAGGCGGGGGAGTCGCTGATCGAGGTGCCGCAGCAGTACCCGGACAAGCGGTTGCGCCTGGAAGTGCGCACCGTGCCGCGCTGGAAGGGCACGCCGCGCGGGCGCGAGGGACAGGCGCTGACCTGGGTCGCGCCCGAGCGCCTGGGCCGCTACAGCATGCCGCCGGCCGACCGGCCGGTGGTGGGCATGCTGCACCAGCCGGCGCTGTACCTGGTCACCCCCGAGCCGGGCGACGACCGCGGCGCGTGGCTGGCCGCGCTGGATACCGCGCTGGCGCGCGGCTACGCCCGCATCCAGCTGCGGGCGCGGACGCTGGCCGCCGGGCACGGGCCGGCATGGCGCGCGCTGGCCGAGGCGGCGGTCGCCCGTTGCCGCGAGGCCGGGGCCGAGGTGCTGGTCAACCGCGACATCGCCCTGGCCGCGTCGCTGGGCGCGGGTGTCCAGCTGGGCAGCGAGCAGCTGGCCACGCTGGCGGAACGGCCGCTGCCGGCCGGCGTGCCGGTGGGCGCTTCCTGCCACGGCCTCGAAGACCTGCAGGCCGCGCAGGCGCTGGGCTGCGACTTCGCCGTGCTCGGCCCGGTGCGCGAGACCGCCACCCATCCCGGTGCCGCCGGCCTGGGCTGGGAACGCTTCGAGCGCCTGCGCGAACAGGTCAGCCTGCCGATCTACGCCATCGGCGGCCTGGCCGCCTCCGACCTGGCCGAGGCACGCCGGCACGGGGCGCAGGGTATCGCCGCCATCCGCGATTTCTGGCCGGTGCCCGTGCAGGACACGGCGCCGCGCGCAGTCGCCGGCGACGCACGGGTGTCCTGATCGCCCAGGCCTGGCCGGGCATGCGCCACGGTGCGCCGCGCCTGTAGGAGCCCGTCTCGCGGGCGACCCGGGGTGGCGGGCGCCGACGTTGCATCGCAGCCGCGGAACCCGCCGCGGGTCGCCGGCAAGGCCGGCTCCTACGACGGCGTGTGGTAGGAGCCCGTCTCGCGGGCGACCCGGGGTGGCGGGGAAGCCGACGTTGCATCGCCGCCGCGGAACCCGCCGCGGGTCGCCGGCAAGGCCGGCTCCTACGGGGTGGGCCGTGGGGGCGTGGCGGCCTTGGCCGCGGCGAGGGCGCGGTAGCGGGTGTCGAGTTCGGCCACGAGGGCGTCGAGCTGGTCCGGAAGGCCGTCGTTGCGGATCACGTCGTCGGCGATCGCCAGCCGTGCTTCCCGCGGCGCCTGCGCGGCGATCATGCGCCCGGCCAGTGCCGCGTCCACGTCGTCACGGCGCATCAGGCGCGCGCGTTGCAGGTCCACCGGCGCATCCACCACCAGGATGCGGTCCACCCACGGGTAGCCGGCGCGGCCCCCGGCCTCGGTGAGCAGCGGCACCGCGACGATGGCATACGGGCCGGGCGCGGTGCGGCATTCGGCCTCCAGCGTGGCGCGGATGGCCGGGTGGGTGATGGCCTCCAGCGCCCGCCGCTCGCCCGCGTCGGCGAAGACATGCGCGCGCAGCCGCCGCCGGTCCAGGTTGCCGTCCTCCTGCAGCATGTCCGGCCCGAACCGGGCCACGATCTTCGCCAGCGCCGGCTGTCCCGGCTGCACCACCTGGCGGGCGGCGACGTCGGCATCGGCCACGTGCACGCCCAGCGCCTGGAAGCGCCGGGTGACCTCGCTCTTGCCCGCGGCCACGCCGCCGGTCAGGCCGATGATGAAGCCGCTCATGCGCATCGCCGCCAAGGGTGGGGCAGACAGTCTAGGGGTGCGCGGGCCCCACGTCTCGGCGCGGGAGGGTCGGCGGGCGCGGCAGCCGGGGGTGCGCCGGGGGCGCCGGCAAGGCCGGCTCCTACAGGGACGTTGTAGGAGCCCGTCTTGCGGGCGACGCGAGGGGGTGGGGGTTGCCGGTGTTGCAGGGCGCGCCCGGATTCGCCCGGGTCGCCGGGGTCGCCGGGG
This sequence comes from Pseudoxanthomonas sp., assembly GCA_035687185.1. Taxonomy (GTDB): domain Bacteria; phylum Pseudomonadota; class Gammaproteobacteria; order Xanthomonadales; family Xanthomonadaceae; genus Pseudoxanthomonas. Next base: position 2,178 of record DASRYN010000066.1, read on the forward strand.
TCGCCGGCAAGGCCGGCTCCTACAGGGACGTTGTAGGAGCCCGTCTTGCGGGCGACGCGGGGGTTGGGGTTGCCGGTGTTGCAGGGCGCGCCCGGATTCGCCCGGGTCGCCAGGGTCGCCGGCGAGGCCGGCTCCTACGGGGACGTTGTAGGAGCCCGTCTTGCGGGCGACGCGAGGGGTTGGGGTTGCCCGCGTTGCAGCGCACGCCCGATGCGCCGGGTCGCCGGGGGCGCCGGCAAGGCCGGCTCCTACAGGCCGGCCACGCGCATGTAGGCGGCAAGCATCTGTTCGCCCCAGAAGAACACGATCCAGCCGGCGATGGCCAGGTACGGCCCGAACGGGATCGGCGTGGCGCGGTCGCGGCCCTGGCTGTACAGCCAGATCGAGCCGATCACCGCGCCCACCAGCGAGGACAGCAGGATGATGGGCAGCACGCCCTTCAGGCCGCACCAGGCGCCCAGCGCGGCCAGCAGCTTGAAGTCGCCGTGGCCCATGCCTTCCTTGCCGGTGAGCTGCTTGAACAGCCACCACACGCTCCACAGCGACACGTAGCCGGCGATGGCGCCCAGCAGCGCCGGTTTGGCCGGCATGTAGAGATTGTCCAGGCTGGCGATCAGGCCCAGCCACATCAGCGGCAGGGTCAGCTGGTCCGGCAGCAGCCGGGTGCGCAGGTCGATGCCCGACAGCGCGATCAGGAACCAGGTCAGCAGCATCGCCCCGAACCCCTGCCAGCCGAAGCCGAAGCGCCAGGCGCAGGCCATGGTGAGCAGGGCGGTGAGCAGTTCCACCAGCGGGTACTGCAGCGAGATGCGCTGGCCGCTGTAGCGCGAGCGGCCGCGCAGCATCAGCCAGCTCAGCACCGGGATGTTCTCCCACCACTTGAGGCGGTCGCCGGTGACCGGGTCGTGCGAAGGCTCGACCACGATGCCGGGCGGCGGCGGATCGTAGATCTCCGGCTGTTCCAGGATCTCGCGCGCGTCGCGCTTCCACTCCCATTCCAGCCGCCGCGGCAGGCGCAGGATGACCACGTTGAGGAAGCTGCCCACCATCAGGCCGAGCCCGGCCGCGAGGGGGTAGCCCAGGGCGGGCTGGGTGTCGAGGTAGGCCATTCTTCCTTCTTAGATCGTGGCGGCCAGCTTGAAGATCGGCAGGTACATGCCGATGACCATGGCGCCGACGATGCCGCCGATGAAGATCATGATCAGCGGCTCCAGCAGGCTGCTCAGCGCGTCCACCGCGTTGTTGACTTCCTGCTCGTAGTATTCGGCCACCTTGAACAGCATGGTGTCCAGGGCGCCGGCCTCCTCGCCGATGGCCGCCATCTGGATGACCATGTGCGGGAACAGGTTGGTCTGCTTCATGGCCATGTTCACCGGGTAGCCCACGGCCACGTCGTCGCGGATGCGGTACACCGCCTTCTCGTACACGGAATTGCCGGTGGCGCCGGCCACCGACTCCAGCGCCTCCACCAGCGGCACGCCGGCCTTGAAGGTGACCGCCGTGGTGCGGGCGAAGCGGGCGATGGCGCTGTTGTGCATGATCTGGCCGATCACCGGCACCTTGAGGATGAGCCGGTCGAGCCCGTGCTGCATCGAGGGCGAGCGCCTGTAGGCGAAGAGGAGGCCGAAAATCCCGCCGACGATCACGATCAGGAACGCCCACCACCATTGCACCATGAAGCGCGAGGCGTTGACGATGAGCTGGGTGAAGGCGGGCAGGTCGGCGCCGAAGCTCTGGAAGGTGGCCTCGAACTGCGGCACAACGAAGATCAGCAGGATGGCGCTGACCAGGATGGCCACCGCGATCACCACCGCCGGGTAGAACAGCGCCTTCTTGATCTTGCCCTTCAGCGCCTCGATGTTCTCCTTGTAGCTGGCGATGGTGTCCAGCACCGTCTCCAGCACGCCCGCGCTCTCGCCGGCGCGGACCAGGTTGCGGTACAGCTCGTCGAACTGCACCGGGTGCTTGCTGATGGCCTCGTACAGCGAGGAGCCGCCCTCGATGTCGGTGCGGATCTGGTCGACCATCGCCTTCATCCGCGGGTTCTTGTGGCCTCCGGCGATGATCTCCAGCGAGCTCACGATGGGCACGCCGGACTTCATCATCGTGGCCATCTGCCGGCTGAAGAAGGCGATGTCCTTCGGGGTGATGACCGAGCCGGCCTTGCCGAACAGCGGCTTGGGCTTGGGCTTGACCACCTTCGGGGTGATGCCCTGGCGCCGCAGCTCGGCGCGCAGCAGGTTGGCGTTCTTGGCCGCCTGCTCGCCCTTCATCTTGACCCCGCGCTTGTCCGTTCCTTCCCAGACGAAGGGCACCAGCTGGCTGGTGGCGCGGTCCACCGGGGGGGTGGTCGCGGGCTTCCGGGCGGCAGTGCGGCTGGCGGACATGCTGTGGTCTCCCCGCCGGCATCCCCACGCCGGCATGTCGCCGCATGGTAGCCGGTTAATTGGCGCCTGGCACGCCACGTGGATCACGCTTCGGCGAGGCGGCCGGGACGCCGCCTAAAGGCAAGGGCGGGCGGGCCGATAAGGGCCGGGCGCCGCGAGCCGCGACCGCCGGCCAGGGTGGCCTGTCTTTCGGCCCGGTTCGCCTCGCTGCCTGGAAAGTGACGAAAATCGTCACTTTATGACGCCACGCGTCAGGTTCTCTCCTGTGCCTTCGATCACATCCCGAATGTGCGGGCTCTCCGGTCATCTTCCGTGGATGGCTGCTACCATGCAGCGGCCTCGGGGGCGTCGGTTTCTTGGCACACAACCTGCGTACCCTTCGGCACGCGGCGTCGTTGCCGCGCGATGCCCGCGTTCCGGCAAGGGGACACGGGTCGGCTAAACAGGCAAGTGTCCCTACCACCCAACCGCTCTAGGGGAAACAACATGAAGAACCAGCAGGGCTTTACCCTGATCGAACTGATGATCGTCATCGCGATCATCGCCATCCTCGTGGCCATCGCGCTGCCGGCGTACCAGGACTACACCATCCGTACCAAGGCGTCCGAGGGTCTGAGCGTGGCCGCGGCGGCCAAGCTGGCCGTGGCGGAAACGGCGCAGTCGCTGGGCAATCTGTCGTCGGTGACCGCTACCAACACCGGCTACAGCTTCAGTCCGTCCAAGTATGCGGCCAGTGTGGCTATCGCCAACGGCGGCGTCATCACCGTCTCGACGCAGAGCACCGGTGCCACGTCGCCCATCACCTTCACCCTGACCCCGAGCTCGGCCGCCGGCCGCATCGACTGGCGTTGCGTGGGTAGCGGTGGCGACAACCAGTCGCAGATCCCGGCGACCTGCCGCAGCGGCAGCTGATCGATCGCGCCACAGCTGTTGAAGTCCGACCCCGGCGCAAGCCGGGGTCTTCTTTTGCGTGTACCATCGCGCGTACGGGGAAACTGGATGATGCCGATGCGAGTCGCGCGCGGGCTGCGGGTGCTTCCTTACGCCATGCTGGCGGGACTGGTGCTCGTTGCATACGGTGCAGCCGTGCGCAACGGCTACGTGTGGGACGACCGCTATTTCCTCGTCGATTTCGCCTGGCTGGACTCGCTGCAGTCCGCGCTGCGAACGGCGTTCTCGCCGCTCTTCATGTCAGAGGCCTATGTGCGGCCGCTGCCCTTGCTCACGCTGTACGTCGACAGCCTGTTCGGGGAGTACCGTGCGGCGGTTTCGCATGGCGTGAACATCGCGTTGCACGTGGTCTCGACCTTCCTGGTTTTCCTGCTGGCGCAGGACGCACTGCGGTGCATGTCCAAGGACGGCCGGGCGAGTGGACGTATCGCATTGGCTGCAGCGGCGCTTTTTGCGGTGCATCCGGCCTTGAGCGAGGCAGTGATCTGGGTTTCGTCGCGTTTCGACCTGATGGCCACGCTCTTCATGCTTGTTGGACTCTGGGTGGCGACCCGCGATGCTCTCAGTGATCGCGCACTCGCGTCCTGGCTCGCATTGCTGTTCGTCGCGTCCGCGCTCTCCAAGGAGCTTGCTGTGGTGTTCCCGGCGCTGCTGGCGGCGCTGGTGGTCCTCCGGGGTGCCGCGCGGAACGGTGCGCTTGGACTAGGGGTCTTGCTGGAGCCCCGATGGCGCCTCGCGTTCGCGGGAATCTTTGCGGCCGGATTGTTCTACCTCGCGATCCGCCTCCATGTCCTGCAGGGAGCGTCGGGACTCAACCCGGTGGCTTTCTCCCAGGAGCAGCTGGTCCGTGTATGCGCCACCATAGCGCGCTATCTGCAGCTCACTTTCGTGCCTTTCGTGGGCAATGCGCCGCAGCACACGTTTGTCTGGACGGCACAGTCCGCTCCCGGCGACTACTGGCTCCAGATCGCGGTGAGCGTTCTCTATGCGGTGGCGGTGGTCGGGCTGCTGATCCGGCGGCATCCGCTGGGATGGGTACTTGCAGCGTGGTCGATGTGTTATCTGCCGGTGATCCACATCATCCCGATTAATGTCGGCAACAACACCGTGCAGCAGCGCTTCATGTATCTGCCCACGGCCACGCTACTGGCACTCGCGCCTTATGGGGTGGCCGGACTCAGCTTGTCCGACGCTGCACGCCGGGTGGTGCCGGTTCTGTTGGCCCTGCTGTTGGTTGCATCCGTGCTGGTAGTTCGCTCCATCGTCCCGGCCTGGGCGGCCGATATCAGTCTCTGGAGCTGGGCTCGGCAGGTGGATCCTGCGTCGGGGATGGCGCGCGAGAACCTCATCTGGGCGTATCTGGAGCGCGGCATGTACGCTGAGCTCGACCGCGAGGTCGCGCTACTCAGGGAGGATGGGGTCGTCACCTCGATCAATGCGCCGCTGAATGTCGGAGTGAGCTACTACCATCGAGGCGAAATCGAGCAGGCACTGAGCTATTACGAGATCGCGGAGGCGCACGTGGCTGAAGCGACCCCGGCCCAAAAATCGGCCCTGTACGCGAACATGGCCTCGGCGTATGCCCTGCTCTCACGTTATGAGGATGCGGCTTCGTCCATCGAAAAGGCAGTCGGGGCAGACAAAAGCAACCACATGGCGCTGGCAAACTTGATGGCGTTTTGCAAGCCATACGATTTGGACCTGTCGGCCTTTGATGAACCGGTGGTGCGCAGGGCTCAAGAGAAGAAGGTGCAAGTCCTGGCAGTCTTCAGGGAGAGGCGGCCCGATCTGGACTTCAGCAGGTTGTGCCCGGAATCGTTGGTTGCTGGCAGGTGATTGCCCGACTCCTGTCGACTGCGTACTGATGCCAGCGGGGCCTGGCAAGGCGGGCATGCCTTCGCAACTGTCGGGGACGAAGAAAGTGGCGAGAACTAGGCGAGGCTGGTTTTTCTGGTGCTGCCTGCTGTGCGCGGTACCCGTACTCCTGCCGATCTACCCTCCAATGGTAGATGCACCGCAGCATGCTGCGCAGGTGGCGGCGCTCAAGCACCTGCTCGCGGGCGATGACTGGGCATACTCCGGGCTCTTCGAGCTGCAGCTCTTCACGCCATACATCGTTGGCTACCTCCTGGTGCTGATGCTCTCGTGGCTGGTGGAGATACCCCTCGCGGTCAAGCTGGTGGTTGCGGCGGCCGTGGTGGCTTTTCCGCTTGCGGGCGCGCGCCTGGCCGACGAAGCCTCCCGGGGCGGGGCGTGGCGATGGATGTTGCTGCCACTGCCGTTCGGCTTTGCCTACCAGTGGGGATTTCTCAACTTCCTGGTGGCTGCCCCGTTGGGGATGTTGTTCCTTTTCGAAGTGATCAGGGCCCGGGAACGAGGAGGCTGGCGATCGGGCTTGCTGATTGCCTTGTGGCTGCACTTGCTTTTCGTCGCCCATATCCTCACCGCGTTCTTCTTTGGCGTGGTAGGCATGTTGCTCCTGGCAGCACCCTGGTCGGGATTCCGCGGCTGGATCCGCCGGTCTGTTCCCGTCTTCTCGGTCCTCCCGGTGGCGATACTGTGGATGTGGCTGAACAGGAGCAACGCGCCGTCCTCCGAGGCCATGGTGATATGGAACATCGGCATCCATCGGGTCGTCGAGTTCCTGCCGGGGTTGGTGTCCTCGCCGGACAAACTGGTGGGCCAGCTCGTCGGCCTCCTGTTCATGGCCATGCCGTTCCTGCTGGGTGCCAAGCCGAAGCAGGAGGCCGGCGAGTGGATGCCGTTCGTCTTCTATCTGCTGTGGATGCTGCTCTTTCCGCATTACCTGGCAGGTACCTTCTTCACCTACCAGCGCTTCGGAATCTTCGGGCTTCCGCTGTACATGCTCGCGTTCGACTGGCGAGGTGCCGGCGCGGGCAGGCAGGAGTATTTGCGCAGTCTGGTGCCGGGTCTTGTGCTCGTTTGCCTGTCGTTGCTTGGATGGCAGGCGATACGAGCGTCGACCTTCAACCGCGAGGTGGCGGGGTATAGGGAGGTCATCGCACACGCCCAGCCCGAGAAGCGGTTGCTGACGATGGCCTTCGATCCGATCAGCAAGGCCTCGGTCGCCCCCCTCATGGTGCATTTCGGCAGCTGGTACCAAGCCGAGAAGGACGGCCTCGCGGAGTACAGCTTTTCGGAGTTTTGGGGCGTTCCGGCTCGCTTTCGGTCGGGCGCTCCCACGGTCATATGGCAGGGATTCGAATGGCGCCCGGACCTGTTTGAATGGGACGGCTACCGTGGCGAGCTATACGACTATTTCCTGATACGGCACCCGCAGAGCGCCGAGCATTGGATGGCGGAACGCTCTGGGGGGAGGGTGGTGCTGCTGGCCCGGAGCGCAGAATGGCAGCTGTATGCGCGTTCGGATCAGGTGGCTGCTGCCCCGCCGCACAGCCGGTCTAACCAGGAGAACCGCCCGTGAAGGGTATGCCAAGCATCTCGGTCACGATTCCCGTCTACAACGAGGAAGAGAACATCCCTCTGCTATATGCGCGTGTGCGCGCGTCGCTTGACGGGATAGGGCGTCCGTGGGAGCTCATTCTGGTCAACGATGGCAGCCGCGACGGTACCGCCGCGCGACTGGACGAGGTCGCCATCCAGGACGGGCGCGTCACGGTGATTCACCTGGCGCGCAACTATGGTCAGACTGCGGCGCTTATGGCTGGGTTGGACCACGCGAGGGGAGAGGTCGTCGTGCCGATGGACGGCGACCTGCAAAACGACCCGGAGGACATCGGGCGCATGCTCGAAGTACTCGAAGAGGGCTACGACGTGGTCTCGGGCTGGCGCCGCAACCGCAAGGACGCTGCTTTGCGGCGGAATTTGCCAAGCCGGGTGGCCAACCGCCTCATCTCGGCGGTGTCGGGAGTGCGCCTCCACGACTACGGATGTTCCCTCAAGGCATATCGTCGCGAGATCCTCGTCGGCGTCAAGCTGTACGGGGAAATGCACCGCTTCGTGCCGATCTTCGCCGCATGGAACGGCGCGCGGGTCGCCGAAGTCGAGGTGTCGCACCACCCGCGCGTCCATGGGCAGTCCAAGTACGGCCTCGAGCGGGTGATCAAGGTGCTGCTGGACCTGCTGGTAGTGAAGTTCCTGTTCAAGTACGCAAACAAGCCGATGTATGTGTTCGGGGGGTTCGGCCTGGCCACCATCGCCCTCTCCTTGTGCGTGCTGGCGCTCGCTTTGGGGCTGAAGCTCCTGAAAGGCATCTCGCTGATTCTGACACCGCTGCCGACCTTGGCGGTGATCCTGTTCGCCATCGGTATCCTGAGCATCCTGATGGGGCTGCTCGCCGAGATGCTGAATCGTACCTACCACGAGTCGCAAGCCAAGCCGGTGTACCGCATTGGAAGGGTCGTGCGCGCCCTAGCGGATGGAAGCGACTAGATGTGTGGCATCGCCGGCTTCGTGGGCGAGGGAGATGCCGCCATCCTGCGCGGCATGACCGATCGGATGGTCCATCGTGGGCCGGACGCGTCGGGATTTGCGTGCGATCCGGGCGATCGCGTCTTTCTCGGCCACAGGAGGCTATCGATCCTCGACGCGGGTGGCGGCACGCAGCCTATGTGGACGGGCGATGGCGCGTATTCGATCGTGTTCAACGGGGAGATCTACAACTTCGCCGAGTTGCGCCGCGAACTGGAGGCGGCGGGGATCGTCTTCCATACCGACCACTCGGACACGGAGGTCCTCCTGCTGGGTTATAGGCGATGGGGAAAGGCTCTGCTTCCGCGGCTCAATGGCATGTGGGCGTTCGCGATCCACGATCGGGAGCGGAAGAAGCTCTTTCTGGCACGGGACAGGTTCGGGAAGAAGCCCCTTTATTACACCGCGACCCGCGGCGCCTTCGTGTTCGCGTCCGAGCTCGGCGCACTGCACCAGCACCCGGCAACGCCACGTGAAGTGGATCCGCTGTCGCTCCGCAAGTATTACGCCTACGGCTACCTTCCGGCGCCGCGCACGCTCTTCCAAGGAGTATGGAAGCTGCCTGGAGGACACTGGCTGGAGCTTGATTTGCAGGATGCACGCATTGCGCAGCAATGTTGGTGGTCCTGGGAGCCGGAGCCCGTTCCGGATGCGACTCCCGCTGCTGTGGCGCGCCTGACAGACGAATTGCTGGATCGGCTGGATGCTGCCGTCGCCCGCCGTCTGGTTGCCGACGTGCCGGTGGGGACGTTTCTCAGTGGTGGGGTCGATTCGTCGCTCGTGGCTGCGCTCGCGGCGCGCCGGGTCGGCGCGGAGCGGTTGAAGTCGTTCGCCATCGGATTCGAGGAGGCGACCTTCGACGAGTCCCGGTATTCCCGGGAGGTCGCGCACCTCATCGGTTCCGAGCACAGCGAAGAGATACTCTCCATCCACCGAGCCTTCGATGTACTGCCCGAGTTGCTCGCCCGCATCGACGACCCTATCGCCGATTCCTCGCTGTTGCCCACCTACCTGTTGTGCCGCCACGCGCGCTCCCGGGTGACGGTCGCATTGGGCGGAGATGGAGCGGATGAATTGTTCGCCGGCTACGACCCATTCAAGGCGTTGCACTATGCCGGGTGGTACGAACGCATCGTACCCCGGCCACTCCATGCCGCGATCCGGCTGGCGGTGTCCAGCCTGCCGGTCTCGCACACATACATGAGCCTGGATTTCCGCTTGAAGCGGACTCTCCGCGGCCTGGACCATGCGCGCGCGCTGCACCTGCCGGTCTGGATGGGGCCGCTATCGCCACGGGAGCTGGCCGACCTGGAAGGCGCGCCAATTGACGAGGAAGAGCTCTACAGCGAGGCCATCGAGGCATGGGACGGGTGTGCCGGCAACGATCCTGTGGATCGCGCCACGGCCTTCTTCGTCCGTCTGTACCTCCAGGACGACATACTCCACAAAGTAGATCGGGCCAGTATGCTTAACTCCTTGGAGGTCCGCTCGCCGTTTCTGGACATCGAGGTGGTCGACTTCGCCCGCAGGCTCCCCGCCAGCCTGCGGCTGCGTGGGGGCACGACCAAATGGCTGCTCAAGCAGGCCGCCGGGCGCCTGCTGCCGTCCGGCATCGTGCACCGGAGGAAACAGGGTTTCGCTATGCCGGTAGGCAAATGGTTCGCGGACGGAGCGCTGCCGCTGGATGGGGCGGTTGAAGCAGGGTTCTGGAACCGGATGCTCGACGAGCACCGCGGCGGCCGCGCTGACCATCGCCTGGCTCTCTGGGCGCGATTGTTGCTCGGCCATGCCGCCAAGCGGACCGGTGCCACGGTTATCTGAAGGGGACAGCATGAATCAGGGCGTATCCACTCCCAGCGACGCTTCCACCGCGCAAGCGTTTTCCACATCGTGGAACAACCTTCCCGGGGGGTCTGTCTATACCGAGGCGCAGTTCGTGGATTGGATGGCTCCGCTGTTGCCGGGGGATTTCAGAGGCCGTGACGTGCTGGAGCTCGGTTGCGGGAATGCGAGCCTGATGGTGCATGCTGCCAGCTGGGACCCGGCCCGGCTGGTGGGCGTGGATCTTGGGGATTCCGTGCTTTCGGCGCGGGCCAACATGCAGGGCAAGTCCGTGGATTGGGAGGTGATGCAAGCGGATCTGGTGTCCTTCCAGTCGCAGGGCTACGACATCGTCTACTGCATCGGGGTGCTGCACCATCTCAAGCGGCCGCAGGCCGGATTCGACTCGGTTGTACGCAACACGCGGCCCGGGGGTCGCTTCCACTGCTGGGTCTATGCCCGGGAAGGCAACGGGGTCGTGCGGCTGGTGGTGGAGCCAATCCGGCGTGTGGCATGCCGCCTGCCCTGGTGGGTGACGAAGTACCTGCTGGCTACCCCGTTAGTGGTGCCTTACTACCTTTACGCCAAAGGGTTGGCCCTGCTGAAATCGAAAGGCAGGCTGTCGCGATGGCTGCACAAGCTACCGCTCTTCGACTACTCCTTGTGGATCGCACAGCGGGGCTTCGCCTTCTTTCGCCACGTGGCCTTCGACCAGCTGGTCACGCCGCAAACCGCCTACATCTCCCGCGAAGAAGTGGAGGGTTGGCTGCAGGCGAACCCGGCTGTGGAGACGGACTCCACCTATGTCATTCTGCGGAACGGCAATTCCTGGAAGTTCGGCGGGCGCGTCCGCGGTGCTTGATCAGCCCCGCGGGCTGTCCATGAGGATGAGCGCCAGGCCGCCCAAAACCACAAGGGTGCCGAACAGTCCCCGTGCCGTGATGCGCTCGCCCAGCAGGAGGCCAGCCCCCAGGTACACGAGGACCATGGTCAGCGCTACGAAGGGATAGACCATCTTCAGCGGCAGGCGGGACAGGGCAAGAATCCACAGCGCCGTCCCCAATCCATAGGACGCGAGGCCAAGTCCTATCTGCAGGTTGATGAAGTCTTTCCAGTGGCCCGCTCTGCTGGCCCCGATCTTGAAAAGCAGTTGCCCGGCAGTCGCAAACAGCGAAGCCATTCCCAAAAGCACAAGGTCGAACGGACTAATTCCGCGCATACCGCCTGCGTACCCAATTGCTCCTTGCCCTGGCCAAGCCGTCCGTGATCGGGGTGGGCAATAGTCCGATGATTCCGTTCCTCAGGCGCCACCACAGCGGCGAATCGTCCGGAACCGGTTTGCCCGCGGGAATCCGAGTGGACCATACCTCTTCCGGTAGTGTCCGCACGCTGCCCTCCGCGACGTATAACAGCGTGTTGAACCGGTACCAGGCTGCCACCGATGCGTTGCCGCGTATTAGCGGGCGGACGGGATCGAAGCACTGGTAGCCCTGTGCCTGGAAACGCGAGCGCCAGTACTCCAGGGGCTGCTCGTTGATGTGGAACTCTCCGCCTTGACCGGGCACGGCTGCCGAAAACAGGATCCTATCGCCGTGTCTCGTCAGGTTGGAGACGAAGGTGTCGGCATGCGCCTCGGGAATATGCTCTGCGACCTCGAGCGACATCACCAGGTCGAAGCGCCTGTCCAGTGAGAAAGGCCGTGAAAGATTGGCGGGTACGAACTGGTCCGTCTCGATAAGCAGCTGTTCCCGTTCGATGTAATCGCCGTCGGCTCCGAGGACATCGCATGCGCCATTCTCCAGCCAGACCCTGCACCAGGCTCCCACGCCGCAACCGACATCGAGCACGCTGCGCGGCGACAGCAACGCGGCGACCTTGGGGACGACGGCTCTGGCGGAAGCCACCGCGACGCGGTTGTTGTACGCGTAGAAGTCGGAGGAGTATGTCTTCGACGTTTCCATTGGACCCCTTCCCCTTCTTGTTGCCGCCTGCCGAGGCGAGCCAGTGGACTTCGACAAGCGCCGCCGGATCGTGGGTCGGACGGGCATCGAGGCGCCGGGGCCATGCTACCATCCAGGCCGGTTCGAGTGGGCTGGCCGCGCAGGTCCGGGGAGTGCCGCGAAGGGGGCGCCGCGGCGCGGCGCGAACCGCCAGGAGACGGAAGGTGGGTTGCGAGGCAGAGTGCATCGATCTCGACGGCGCATTGCTGCGCACGGACCTCCTGTACGAGTCGGTCCTCCTGCTGTTGCGCAAGAATCCCCTGTTCCTGTTTCTGCTGCCGGTATGGTTGTTGCGCGGCAAGGCGCGGCTGAAGCGGGAGGTCGCGCGGAGGGTCGAGATCGACGCGAGTAGCCTGCCCTACGACAGCCGGGTAGTGGAACACTTGCAGCGCACGGCGAATCGGCCCCGTGTGCTGTGCACAGCCTCTGACGAGCTGCTGGCATGGCCGGTGGCACGGCATCTTGGGCTGTTCGACCAGGTACTTGCGAGCGATGGCCGGACCAATCTTGGCGGGGCCGCCAAGGCCGAGGTGCTGGTTGCGTCGTTCGGCGAGCGCGGATTCGCCTATACCGGCAACAGCAGCACTGACCTGCATATCTGGCGCGTTGCCCGCCGTGCTCGCGTGGTCAATGCGCCTGATCGCCTCGCTCGCAGGGCGGCGGCTGTCGTACCGGTCGAGTCGCACTGGCCCGCACCGGGGGTGGGCATGCTCATCTGGCTCAAGGCCATCCGCATCCACCAATGGCTCAAGAACCTGCTGGTGTTCGTGCCGCTGCTTGCGGCGCACCGCTACCTGGACCCGCTCGCGGTGTCGCAAGGACTGCTGGCCTTCCTGGCGTTCGGCCTGTGCGCCTCCGGCGTGTACGTGGTCAACGACCTGCTGGACCTGCAGAGCGATCGCCAGCATCCACGCAAGCGCGACCGCCCGTTCGCTTCCGGCAGCATCCCGGTGCTGCACGGGATGCTCGCCGGCCCGTTGCTGACCCTGGCGGGGCTGGCGGTGGCGTGGGTCGCCACGCCCGCGTTCGCCGCGGTGCTTGCCGGCTACTGGCTGGTGACGCTGTCCTACTCGCTGTGGCTCAAGCGGGTCGAGATGCTGGACGTGACGGTGCTGGCAGGCCTTTACACCGTGCGCATCATCGGCGGCGCGGTGGCGGTGGCTGTGCCCCTGTCGTTCTGGCTGTTGGCGTTCTCGATGTTCATCTTCCTCAGCCTGGCCATGCTCAAGCGCTATACCGAGCTGTCGGCCATGGCCGCCGATGGCCGGGACCAGGCCAGCGGCCGGGGCTACGCCACGGCGGACCTGCCGCTGCTGCAGTCACTGGGCGGCGCCTCGGGCTACCTCGCGGTGCTGGTGCTGGCGCTGTACATCAACAGTCCGGACAGCGTGGATCTGTACTCGCGACCTCAGTTGCTGTGGCTGCTGTGCCCGCTGCTGCTGTACTGGGTCAGCCGGGCATGGTCCGTGGCGCATCGGGGGAAGATGCACGACGACCCAGTGATCTTTGCCGTGACCGACCCCGTCAGCCAGGCCGTGATCGGGCTGTGCGGGCTGGCGGCGCTGGGGGCGATCTGATGCGGCGAACGCTGGCGCCTGCCTCCAGCGGGCGTACCACGAGGGCCGCGCGGTGAGCCGGGCGCGCTTCGCCTCCTGGGGGCGCTACCCGCCGGTGCGCCCGCGCGACCAGCGGGTGCTGGCACTGCACGACCGCCACGCGGGCCTGCCCGGGTTCGACGGCTCCGCGCTGCCCTACGGGAACGGCCGCAGCTACGGCGACAGCTGTCTCAACCCGGGTGGAACGCTGCTGCACGCGCGCCGGCTGGACCGCTTCATCCGCTTCGACCCGGACGCCGGCGTGCTCGAGTGCGAGGCCGGCGTGCTGCTGGCCGAAATCATCGAGATGGCGCTGCCGCGCGGGTGGTTCCTGCCAGTCACGCCGGGCACGCGGTTCGTCACCGTGGGCGGGGCCATCGCCAACGACGTGCACGGCAAGAACCACGCCGCCGCCGGCAGTTTCGGCGACCACGTGCTGGACCTGGAGCTGCTGCGCAGCGATGGCAGCCGATGCGTCTGCTCGCCGCAGGCCGACGCGGGGCTGTTCCGGGCCACCATTGGCGGATTGGGACTGACCGGGGTGATCGTGCGTGCGCGGCTGCGGTTGCGGCGCGTGGTTGGCCCGGCGCTCGAGGTCGAGGCCCGGCGCTTCAGCCGGCTGGCCGACTACTTCACCCTGGCCGGGGAAACGGCTGGCAGCGAGTACCGCGTGGCCTGGGTCGACTGCCTGGCGCGCGGCGCGGCGCTAGGCCGGGGCGTATACACCCACGGCTGCCATGCGCAGGACGGGGCCGGGGAGCCGCAGGTCCGCCGGCGCCGACTGGCGGTGCCTTGGGTGCCGCCGTTCTCGCTGATCAACGGCCTGAGCCTGCGCGCCTTCAACGCGCTGTACTACCGGCGCGTGCCGGCGCGGGCGATGCGGCGCGTGCAACACTACCGGCCATTCTTCTATCCGCTGGACGAGGTTGCCGACTGGAACCGGATGTACGGTCCGCGAGGCTTCCTCCAGTACCAGTGCGTCGTGCCGCCGGACCACGCGCAGGAGGCCACGGCGGAGATGCTGGACCGCATTGCCGCGAGCGGGGAGGGCTCGTTCCTGGCGGTGCTCAAGCAGTTCGGGCAGCGGCCGGCACCGGGGCTGCTCTCCTTCCCGCGGCCGGGCACGACACTGGCTCTGGACTTTCCGTTCCGGGGCAATCGCACGCTCGCCCTGCTGGATGCGCTGGACCGGGTGGTGATGGCCGCCGGGGGCGCGGTATACCCGGCCAAGGATGCGCGCATGCCACCGGAGGTGTTCGCCGCCTCCTTCCCGGCGTTGCCCGCGTTCCGTGAACATGTGGACCCGGGTTTTTCATCCGGCCTCTGGCGCCGGGTCATGGGGCAGACATGAAGAAGATCGTCATCGTCGGGGCGGCCTCGGCCATCGCCGAACACTACGCGCGGCTCGAGGCGGCCGCGGGGAGCGCGCTGCTGCTGGCCGGGCGTTCGCCGCCGCGGTTGGAAGCCATCGCGGCGGACCTGCGCCTGCGCGGCGCGGCAGAGGTGCAGGTCTTCGCCTTGGACGTCGACGCGCTGGACCGCCACCAGGCGTTGCTGGACACGGCCTGGTCGCGGTTCGGGGACGTGGACGTGGTGTTGTTGGCCCACGGCACGTTGCCGGACAACCTCGCCTGCGCGGCGGATCCGGCGCTGGCGGTGCGCGAGTTCGGTACCAATGCCACCGCGACCATCGCGCTGATGGCGGGCGCGGCGGCGCGGCTGGAGGCCCAGGGCCGCGGTACGCTGGCGGTGATCTCCTCGGTGGCCGGCGACCGCGGGCGCGCCAGCAACTACCTCTACGGCAGCGCCAAGGCGGCGGTATCCGCCTATGCCAGTGGCCTGCGCCAGCGGCTGGGCCGTGGCGGAGTCAACGTGCTGACCATCAAGCCGGGTTTCGTGGACACGCCGATGACGCGCGGCTTCCGCAAGGGCGTCCTGTGGGCCAGCCCGGGGGCGGTGGCGCGGGGTATCGTGCGTGCGATCGCCCGGCGGCGGTCGGTGGCGTATCTGCCGGGGTTCTGGTGGGCAGTGATGAGGGTGATCACGCATATCCCCGAGCCGGTGTTCCGCCGGCTGCGGTTGTGACCATGTGGCGCACCGCCACGCTCTATGCGGTGTTCGCGGCGCTTTCCATCGCGGTGAACATCGGCACGCAGGCGCTGTGCATGGCGTTCTACCGGGGGCCCGGCGCGGTGCTGGTCTCCATCGCCGCCGGCACGGCGACAGGGCTGGCGGGCAAGTACCTCCTGGACAAGCGCTGGATATTCCGCCACGTCTCGCGCGACCGCGTTCACGAGGCCCGCACCTTCGCCCTCTATACCGCCATGGGCTTGGCGACCACGGCGGTGTTCTGGGGTACCGAGCTGGCCTTCCACCTCGTCTTCGGCAGTGACGCGCTGCGCTACCTGGGCGGCGTGCTCGGCCTGGTGGCCGGTTATGCGCTGAAGTACCGGCTCGACCGGCGCTACGTGTTTACGGGCAGCTAGTCCGGTCCACGGACCTCCTGCCCGCGAGGCAATGGTGCCCGGGATGCAGCACGCAACGGGTCGCCCCGCCCGACGGCGCTACCGGCTGACCACGCGCTGAGGCTGGCCCGTCCCGGGGTCGACCACCATCCAGGCTGCGTCGTCGCGGGAATAGATCGGCAGTCCCACCTTGCCGGGGACCAGCGGCGCCTTGCGGCCGTCAAGGGGGGTGGCATTGCGCAGCAGAAGCGGCACGACCTCGTCATACGGGCGGTACTGGTCGGGCAGCTGTTCCTGGTCCCGGCCCTCACTTATGAACGCCGTCAGCAGGGCCTCGCGTTCCTGGGGGGTCTCCGGAGGGAGAACGCCGACGAGGATCGGCCCGGACCAGGGCAGGCTCCGCCACTCCGGCCGGGCGGCACGGGACAGCTGGGTGGGGTCGACCTCGCTGGCGGCGATCAGCGTGAATCGTACGTCCGCGGCTACCAAGAAGACCGGCCGCGCCTTCCACAGGGTGTTCAGGCCATAGGCCAGGAAGGCGGCCTGGACCCCCGCAATGACCTTCAGGTCGAAGCGCAGGCCCGGCTTGCCGGGTTTGTAGATCAGCAGGGTCAGCAGTGGGCCGGCCACCACGTCGATGCACAGCATCACCAGCAGCAGGCGATCGAGGCCGGAGATGCGGTACAGGCCGTAGGGGTACCAGGTGAGCAGCGCCGCCGCCGAGATGGTGGAGATCAGGACCAGGCTCAGCAGCAGATGAATGGCGAAGGCTTTCCAGCGATTCATGGCGGATATCGAGGTCGCATCGGCACCGTGCCGGGGCCAACATCCTCTTCACGCCGGGACGTTCCTGCAAGCGGCCTCACCGGCGGCTTCACGCCCACCGTCCTAGGGTGCGGCCGTACCCCCGCAGGAGAGCCGCCATGCCCCGCCCATCCCTGGACCAGCAGGTCGTCGTCATCACCGGCGCCAGCAGCGGCATCGGCCTGGCCACCGCGCTGCGCGCGGCCGAGCACGGCGCGTCCCTGGTGCTGCTGGCACGCAGCGAGGACGCCCTGCACGACGTCGTGGACGAGATCGTCGCCGACGGCGGGCGCGCCATCATGGCCGTGGTCGACGTCGCCCACCGCGCCACGGTCGAGGCCGCCGCGCAGCTGGCGGTGCAGCACTACGGGCGCATCGACACCTGGGTCAACAACGCCGGCGTGTCGATCTACGGCCGGCTGGACGAGGTGGCCGAGGAGGACAACCGGCGGCTGTTCGACACCAACTTCTGGGGCGTGGTCAACGGCAGCCTGGCCGCGCTGCCGCACCTGCGCCGCAGCGGCGGCGTGCTGGTCAACGTGGGCAGCGAGGTCTCCGACGCGGTGGTGCCGCTGCAGGGGATGTACTCCGCCAGCAAGCACGCGGTGAAGGGCTTCACCGACGCGCTGCGGGTGGAGGTGGAGCGGGTGGAGGAGTCGCCGGTGTCGGTGGTGCTGGTGCAACCCACCGCGGTCAACACGCCCTTCCCGCAGCGCGCGCGCAACTACATGCCGCAGGAGCCCAAGCTGCCCGAGCCGCTGATCGACCCGTTCCAGGTCGCCGACGCCATCCTGCACGCGGCGGTGCACGGCGGCCGCGCGTACCAGGTCGGCGCGATGTCGAAGATGAACGTGCTCACCGCGCGGCTGCTGCCGTCGCTGGGCGACCGCATGGCGGCGCGGCAGGCCGGGCGCCAGCAGCAGCCGCGTCCGGCCCGCGACCCGCAGGGCACGCTGCACGGGCCCGGCGCGGCGGGGCAGGTGTACGGCGAGGCGGGCGCCGGCGCCTGAGCGGCGGTCCCCGGCAAGTCCGGCCCATGCAGGAGTGAGTGGCGGCCTCCGCCGCGGGTGAATGCAACGCACACGGGATTTTTCACGGCCGTTTTAGCGCGCGGCGCGAATGATCGTCCCGGGGAGAACGCCTGCATCCACCACCACTCACCAGAACCCCACGGGAGACCGATATGGCCGTCAAGACCATCGAAGAGCTTTTCATCCACGAACTGTCCGACATCCACAGCGCCGAACGGCAGATCACCAAGGCCCTGCCGCGCCTGGCCCGCGCGGCCACCAACCCGAAGCTGGCGCAGGCCTTCGAGGCCCACCTGGAAGAGACCCAGGGCCAGATCGAGCGCCTGGACAAGGTGGTCGAGCTGCTGGACATCCGCCTCAAGCGCATCAAGTGCGCCGCCATGGAGGGCCTGGTGGAGGAGGGCAAGGAGATCATCGAGAGCATCCCGGCCGGCCCGCTGCGCGACGCGGCGCTGATCGGCGGCGCGCAGAAGGTGGAGCACTACGAGATCGCCGCCTACGGCACGCTGGCCGCGCTGGCCAAGCAGCTGGGCTACACCGACGCGCTCAAGCTGCTGCTGGAGACGCTGGAGGAAGAGAAGCGCACGGACGAGAAGCTGACCATGCTGGCCGAGCAGGGCGGCAACCAGGAGGCGGCCGAGTCCAGTGGACGGTCCGGCGAGCGCCGCGCCGCCTGACCCGGCGCGGGGGCCGGCCGCCGACGAAGGTCGCGGCCGGTCCGGCACCCCTTCCGGCCCCGGCGGTCGCCTGGCCGGTGCGGATGGAGTAGGCTGGGCCCGCACGTGTCGGCCTGGCGGCTCCGCCAAAAGGGGGAAGGCATGAGCGGTAGCGCCCATCGTGGCGAGGACGGGATCCTGGAATTCGAGCCGGAGACCGGCGAGGACGGAGGCGCGCCGCGGGCACGGCCGTTCACCGTGCTGAGCGTGGACGACGATCCCGCCTTCCAGCAGTCCCTGCGCCTGGCCCTCGCGGATTTCCGTTTCAACGACAGCCCGCTGCGGCTGGTCACCGCCAGTTCCGCGGCCGAGGCCGAGGAGCTGCTGGCCGCCGATCCCGACATCTCCGCCGTCCTGCTGGACGTGGTGATGGAGAGCGACGACGCCGGCCCGCGCCTGGTGCGCAGCGTGCGCGAGCGGCTGGGCAATGCCGAGGTACGCATCGTGCTGCTCACCGGCCAGCCGGGGATGGCGCCGATGCGGCAGACCCTCGAGCAGCTGGACATCAGCGACTACTGGCTCAAGACCGACCTGTACCGCGAGCGGCTGCACGGCATCGTCACCGGCAGCCTGCGCACCTGGCGCGAGATCCGCGCCCTGGGGCGGGCCAAGCGTGGCCTGCAGCAGATCGTGCAGGCCGGCCGCCAGCTGGCCGGGCTGCGCGACCTGGGCGAGTTCTCGCGCCAGGTGCTGCAGGAGCTGAGCGAACTGCTGCAGGTGCCGCCCGACGGCCTGGTGTGCGCGCGCGTGGACCACCGCGACGCGCCGCCGGCCAGCGCGCGCCTGGTGGGCGCCACCGGCCGCTTCGAGCCGCTGGTGATGCGGCGGCTGCGCGACATCGACGAGACCGCCATCCGCGACCTGATGATCGAGGCGCTGGCGCGCAGGAGCTCGATCGAGACCCCGTCCAGCCAGGTGCTGTTCTTCGACGGCGGCGAACTGGCGCCGCAGGCCGCGGCCTACCTGGCCACCGGCCGCACCCTGGACCAGGAGGAGCGCGAGCTGCTGCGGGTGTTCGCCACCCATGCCAACGCCGGCCTGGTGAACGTGGACCTGGCCGCGCGGCTGGACCAGGTCGCCTACCAGGACGGCCTGCTGGGCCTGCCCAACGGCAACGCGCTGCAGCGCGACCTGCAACTGGTGCTCGACGCCGCCGAGCCCAGCGGCTACAGCCTGCTGGTGGTGGACCTGGACCAGTACACCCACGGCAGCCTGGCGCTGGGCGCCGAGCAGGGCGACCTGCTGCTGCGGCGCATGGCCGGGCGCCTGCGCCAGGTCTACCCGCCGCCGTGCATGGTGGCGCGGCTGCACGAGGGCACGTTCGGCATCCTCGGTCCGTCCGAACTGCTGGCGGTGGACCCGGTGGCCGCGCTGGAGCAGGGCGAAGACGACCAGGCCCTGCCGTTCCTGGGCGTGGGCGCGGCGCGCGTGGACCTGGACCGCTACGAGGGCGCGGCGCGCGGCGCGGTGGCCGCGGGCCTGCTGCTGCTGCGCCGCATGCGCGCCGAGGGCGGGCAGGGCGTGGCCGAGTACCGTGCCGAGGCCGAGGCCGAGAACCGCGCCCGTTTCCTCGAGTCGCGCGCGCTGTACCGCGCCGTGCGCGAGGACCGCATCCACATCGAGCTGCAGGCGCAGATCTGCATGGCCGACGGACGCATCGTCGGGGCCGAGGCGCTGGCGCGCTGGACCGGGGAGGACGGCGTGCCGGTGCCGCCCGGGCGCTTCATCCCCATCGCCGAGGCCAGCGGCCTGATCGTGCCGCTGGGGCAGCGCGTGCTCGAACAGGCCTGCCTTGCGCTGCGCGCGCTGGGCGAGGCCGGCTTCCCCGACCTGACGGTCGCGGTGAACGTCTCGCCGCTGCAACTGCGGCGGCGCGAGTTCGCCGAGGAGGTGCTGGCCATCGTCGACCGCCACGGCATCGAGCCGCGGCGGCTGGAGATCGAGATCACCGAGGAAGCGGTGATGACCGACTACCAGGACGGCCGCGAGACCCTGGCGCGGCTGCGCCAGCTCGGCTTCCCGGTGGCGGTGGACGACTTCGGCACCGGCTATTCCTCGCTGCGCTACGTGCACTCGCTGCCGGTCACCCGGCTCAAGCTGGACCGCCACTTCACCGGCGAGATCGGCGCCGGCAGCGCCGAGCGCAGCGTGGCCGACATGATCATCGCCCTGGGCGACCGTCTGGGCCTGGAGATCGTGGCCGAGGGCGTGGAGACGCGGGCGCAGGCCGACTGGCTGCGCGAGCACGGCTGCCACTGCGCGCAGGGCTACCTGTTCGCGCGGCCCGAGCCGCTGGAGGCGTTCCTGCAGCGCCTGCGCGGACGCCGCGCGGACGGTTGACCATGCGCCGCTGGTGGCCGGGGATCCGGCGGCGTTCGCGCGAGTCCTGGGCGGCGGTGCGCGGCCACCCGCGGCGGGTGGCGCTGATCGCCGCGCCATGGGCGATGAGCCTGCTGGTCGGCGTGCCGCTGCTGTGGTTCGAGCTCGAGCGCGCGGTGCGCCAGCCGGCGCGGCAGGCCGGCCACGACGCGGTGGAATACGCCGCGCAGAGCATGTTGCGCTGGGTGGCGCGGCTGCGCGAGGACACCCGCTTCCTGGCCAACCTCACCCCGCGCATGATCGAGGCCGGCCCGGGCCGCGAGTCGGCCCTGGCCGACACCTACACCAGCTTCCTGCTCGCCGGCGGCGACTACCACAAGGTGCGCTGGATCGACGCCGCCGGCCGCGAGCGCCTGCGCATCGACCAGGACCGCGGCGTGGTCCACCGCGTGCCGCCGCAGGCGCTGCAGGCCAAGGGCGACCGGCCGTTCGTGCGGCACGGGCTGGCGCTGCGGCCCGGGCAGGTGCACCTCTCGCCGCTGGACCTCAACGTGGAGAACGGCCGCATCGAGCAGCCGCTGCGGCCCACGCTGCGTGCCTCCTCGCCGTTCCGCCTGGCCGACGGCAGCGGCGGCGTGGTGGTGGTCAACTTCCACGGCGAGCGCTTGCTGGAGCGGCTGCAGGCGCAGGCCCGGCAGGCGGGCTTCGTGCTGTACCTGGTGCATCCGCAGGGCTGGTGGCTGGTGGGGCCGGGACCGGCCGATCCCTGGGGCTGGCAGCTGGGCCGGCCCGAGCGCACGGTGGCGCACTTCGACCCGCAGCTGTGGCAGGCCATGCGCCGCGATGCCTCCGGCCACTGGAAGGAGTGGAGCTTCGCCTCGCTGGAAAGCGTCTGGGGCGCCGACGCCACCGAGCTGCTCGCCCACGCCGACCCGTCGCTGGGCCAGCTGCGCGTGCTGGTGCGCCGGCAGGCGCCGGAGGACGCGCGCTGGAAGGCGATCCTGGCGCTGCTGGCCTTGGCCGGCACCGCGCTGGCCGCCACGGTGGTGCTGGGCCAGGCGCGGGCGCTGGCGCGCGAGGCCGCCTACGTCGAGCGCCTGCGCGAGGCCAACCGTGCCCTGGCCGAAGCCAACGCGCGCCTGCATTCGGTGCAGGAGGGCCTGGCCCGGGCCGAGCGCCTGTCCTCGCTGGGCCTGATGGTGGCCGGCGTGGCACACGAGATGAACACCCCGCTGGGCAGCGCCCGCCTGGCCCTGAGCACCCTGCGCACCGGCGTGGACGACCTGGCGCGGCAGCTGCGCACCGGGCTGCGCCGCTCGGAGCTGGAGGGCTTCCTGGCCGCCGCCGCCGAGGCCGGCGGGCTGGCC
>DASRYN010000067.1:0-8751 GCA_035687185.1 Pseudoxanthomonas sp.
GCGCGCCCGCGACGACGGGTTCGACGAGGACCGCCCGCCGCGCGCGCCGCGCCCCCCGCGCGAGCCGCCGGCGGCGGGCATGGAGACCTACCGCGTGGAGGTCGGGCACGTGCACGGGGTCAAACCGGGCAACATCGTCGGCGCCATCGCCAACGAGGCCGGCCTGGAGAGCCGCTACATCGGCCGCATCGACATCCACGAGGACCACTCCATCCTGGACCTTCCCGAGGGCATGCCGCCGGAGATCCTTTCGCACCTGCAGAAGGCCTGGGTGGTGGGGCAGCAGTTGCGCATCCGCCGCTGGGACGGCGAGGGCCAGGCGCCGGCGGCGGCGGGGCGCTTCCGCACGCCGTCGGCGCGCCCGCCCCGTCCGGCGGCCCCGAAGAAGCCCCACCGCAAGGGGCCGCCGCGTCCGCGCGGCTGAACGGTTCGGCAATCCGCGCGGCCCGGTACCGGCGCGCGGCGGGCCGATGCGGTATTCAACCTGCGTCGCGGCGCCGGGTGGCGGCCGGGCCTGCGGTAACATCGGCGCGGGGGGAGTGATGCGCGGTACGTGCAACGGCGGTCGGCGGGACGCGACCGGGCGCCAGTGGCGCCTGGCGGCGGTCCTGTGGACGCTGTCCTGGCTGCTGCTGGCCGGCGCGGTGCAGGCGGCCGCGCCCGGGCACGGCCGCGACTATCTCGTAGCCGGGGCCCCGGCCACCGAGCCTTCGCCCACCCGGTCCTGCGACGCGACCGCACTGGCCGCGCTGGACCGGCGCATCGCCATCGCGCCGCCGCCCGGCGGCTGGTCCGGCGCGCCGCAGGCGGTCAACGTGTTCAACGTCTTCGCCGGCGAGGTGATGGTCCATCACGGCGACCGCCGGGTGTGCGGCCGCATGCACGACGCACGCACGCGCGATTCGCGCTTCCGCGCCGGGATCGGCATGGTGGTGGTGCCGCGCGCCGGCGACACCGAGCCCGTGCAGGTGGCATGGGCGCGCCCGCTGAAGCCGGGGTGGATCCCCACCGTGCGCATCGGCGCGCCCAGCCCGGTGCAGCAGATCGACACCGCGCGCCTGCTGGTGCGCACCGCCTGCCTGGCCGTGGCCATCGCGCTGGCCTTCACCGCGCTGATGGGGTTCCTGAGCGCGCGCGACGGCGTGTTCCTCGGCTACGCGGTGCTGTGCCTGCTGGCCGTGCTGTGGCAGGCGGTGCTCAGCGGCCTGAGCGGCTACCCGGAGCCCTGGCTGCCGATCGGCCGGCACGAGTGGCGCTGGCTGGCCGCGTTCTCCTGCGTCGGCCTGTCGACGCTGGCGTTCGTGATGTGGCTGCTGGCCGGCGGCGCGCGGCGCTGGCCGGCCTCGCGCCGCTGGCTGGCGCGCGGCGTGGCCGCGTTCTGGGCGGTGGGACTCGCGCTGTCGGCGTGGCTGCCGCTGCCGGCGCTGGGCGGCTTTTCCAGCGGCCTGGACCACGCCTTTTCCCTGGCCTGCGCGGCCATCCTGGTGGTGGGCGCGCACCAGCTGTGGCGGCGGCGCGCCGGGGCGCTGGCCGGCATCGCCGCGGTGCTGCCGTTCCTGGTCATGGCGGTCCTGGACCGGGCCGGCAACCGGTTGCTGGTGGAGTACCGCGTGGAGGCGATCCAGAGCGCGGTGACCTGGTTCCTGACCGTGAGCGCGTATGCGCTCAACCTGCGCCTGGGCCGCCTGCGGCGCCAGCGCGACGAGATGCAGTTGCTGGCCGACACCGACGCCCTGACCGGGCTGCCGAACCGCCGCGCCGGGCTGCGCCGGCTCGAGGAGCACTTGGACGAGGCCGCGGACGGCGGCGGCGCGCTGACCGTGGGCTTCATCGACATCGACCTGTTCAAGCGGATCAACGACGTGCACGGGCACGAAACCGGCGACCGGGTGCTGGTGGCGGTGGCGCGCGCGCTGACCGCCTCGGTGCGCGACCCGGCCGACGTGATCCGCATGGGCGGCGAGGAGTTCCTGGTGCTGCTGCCGGGCGTGGACGCGGACTCGGCGCTGCTGCGCATGGAGACCATGCGCGGCCGCGTGGCCGCCGCCGCCGCGGCGCTGGGGGTACCCGGGCTGCGGGTGACCGCGAGCATCGGCCTGGCCTCGCTGGAGGGCGACGAGGACGCCACCGCGCTGCTGCGCCGGGCCGACGAGGCGATGTACCGCGCCAAGCGCGCCGGCCGCGACCGCGTGGTGGCCGCGCCGGAGCTCGACCCGCAGGACGGTTGACGGGCGGCCGGATGGCGGCGGGCGCGCCGGTCCGGGGTAGCCGATAATGACGCCATGTCCGTACGCCTCAACAAGCACATCGCCGAGACCGGCTTCTGTTCCCGCCGCGAGGCCGACCGGCTGATCGCCGAGCGCCGCGTCACCGTCAACGGCCAGCCCGCCGGCGTGGGCGCGGTGGTGGCCGAGGGCGACGTGGTGCTCGTGGACGGGCAGCCGCTGCGCCAGCGCAGCGCGCGCCCGGGCAGGCGCCGCCACGTCTACATCGCGCTCAACAAGCCGGTGGGCATCACCTGCACCACCGAGCGCGCGGTCAAGGGCAACATCGTCGACTTCGTCGGCCACGAGCAGCGCATCTTCCCCATCGGCCGCCTGGACAAGGACTCCGAAGGGCTGATCCTGCTGACCAGCAACGGCGACATCGTCAACGAGATCCTGCGCGCGGAGAACCGCCACCAGAAGGAGTACCTGGTGGCGGTCAACAAGCCCGTCACCGACGAGTTCCTGCGCGGCATGGCGCGCGGGGTGCGCGTGCACGGGCAGATGACCCTGCCGTGCCGGACCGCGCGCATCGCCAAGTTCGGCTTCCGCATCGTGCTCGAGCAGGGGCTGAACCGGCAGATCCGGCTGATGGCCGCGGCCTTCGACTACCGCGTCACCCAGCTGCGGCGCGTGCGCATCGACAACATCCGGCTCGGCGCGCTCAAGCCCGGCCAGTGGCGCAACCTCACCGACGCCGAGCTGCGCGGCCTGCTTCCCGGGGACATCGCGCTGTAGGGCGGCGTGCCGGCGCCGCGCTCAGTCCAGCAGCCGCTTGGCCTCCGACGTGCCCAGGACCTCGGGGTGCGCGGCCGGCGCCGCGGCGGCGGCGGGCTTGCGCCGCGCCAGCAGCGGGTCCAGGAACACCGCGGCCAGCACGATGGCCACGCCCGCGTAGAACTGCACGCTCAGTTCGCGCTGCTCGCCCAGCAGCAGCGCCGCCAGCACGATGGCGTAGACCGGCTCGAGGTTGGTGACCAGCTGCACCGTGTACGCGCTCAGGTGGCGCAGCGCCACCAGCGACAGCGCGAACGGCAGCAGCGTGCACGCCAGCGCCAGCAGCACCAGCAGCGCGCCGTCGCGCGGCCCCGGCAGCACCAGCAGGTCGCCGGCGAAGGCCGGCAGCAGCGACGGCATCAGCGGCGCCAGCGCGGTCAGCGCCAGGGCGCCGGCGCCCAGCTCGATGCCGGTCACGGTCAGCGGGTCGGCGTGGTCGACCAGGCGCTTGTTGAACGAGCCGAACACCGCCACCAGCAGCGCCGACAGCGCGCCCACCGCCACGCCCAGGCGCATGCCGTCCGGCACGCCGCCCACCACCAGCGCCACGCCCGGCAGCACCGCCACGCCCAGGGCCAGCTCGCGCGGGCGGAACGGGCGCCGCGCCACCCACGGCTCGATGACCGCGGTGAACACCGGCGCCAGCGCGATGCAGGTGGCCGCTACCGAGGCGTTGGCCAGCTTGATCGCGCCGTAGAAGGTCAGCCAGTGCAGGCCCACCAGCACGCCGACGCCGGCGTAGCCGGCCAGCAGCCGGGGCGGCAGCGCGCGCAGCCCGCGCCACACGCGCGGCAGCAGCGCCAGCGCGGCGACCACCAGCAGCATGCGCCACCACACCAGCGGCAGCGCGGGCAGGGTGATCAGCTTGCCGAGGATGGCGGTGAAGCCCCACAGCAGGACGCAGAAGTGGATCTGCAGTTGCGCGCGGGCGCGGTCGGTCATCGGCATGGGGACATTATCGCCTGCGCGGCGCGCGCGCGGCCGGTCAGTCCGCGCGCAGGCGCCGGATCAGCGCCAGGGCCGCGGCCGGGTTGCGCTCCTTGGCGCTGGCAATGAAGAACACGAACGCCTCGCGCGGCGTGGCCGGCGGCTGCGTCGCGGCCACGTGCGGCAGGTCGGCCGGGTCGCCGCCGTCGGCCCACGCGCGGGCGCGCCGCACCCAGGCATCCAGCTCGGCGTCCGGGTAGCCCTGCGCCAGGCCGGCGCGCGAGCGCATCAGTCGCGCGTAGACGAAATCGGCGGTGAGGTCGGCGAAGGACGGGTGCTCGTCGGATTCGGCGAACACCAGCGCCACGTTGCGCCGCCGCGCCAGGGCCAGCAGTTCCGGGCCGAAGGCGGCGTGGTCGCGCAGTTCCAGCGCGTGCCGCAGCGGCCGGCCGCCGGCGTCCGCCGGAAGCAGGTCCAGGAACGCGGCCAGGTCGTCCCGCTTCGGCGCCTGTCCGCGATCGAACTGCCACAGCAGCGCGCCGAGGCGGTCGCCCAGCTCGGCGATGCCGGCCACGAAGTCCTCCACCTGCGCGCCCGTTCCGGCCAGGCGGCGGCTGGCCATGATCCGCTTCGGCGCCTTGGCGGTGAACAGGAAGCCCGGCGGCGTTTCCTCGCGCCATCTGGCGTAGGTCTGCGGCTTCTGCGCGCCGTAGTAGGTGCCGTTGATCTCGATGGCGGTGAGCTGGCGGCTGGCGTATTCGAGCTCGCGCCGCTGCACCAGGCCCGGCGGGTAGAAGGCGCCTGCGCGCCAGGGCGCGAAGGTCCAGCCGCCGACGCCGACGTGGATGCGCGCGGCCGCAGCGGCCGGCTGCGCGGCGAACAGGTCGTGCATGGGCGCGCTCCGCGGGAAAGGGGCCGCATCATAGCCCCGCGCGCGTGGCGACTTCCGTCACTGGCGGCGGCGGTCCCGGGCGTGCCTAGAATCATGCCCCACCACCCGGGGAAATCCGATGACGCCACGCCGCTTCCCGTTGTCCCGCCTGGCCGTGCTGGGCCTGTGCGCCGTTCCTCTGCTGTCGCCGGCGGCCCCTGTCGCCGCGCAGGCCGCCCCGCAGCAGGCGGTCGCGCCCGCCGCCGTCCTGGACGAGGCGGCACTGGATGCCTTCGTCGAGCGCGTGCGCGAGCGCTTCCAGGTGCCGGGCATCGCCGTGGCCGTGGTCAAGGACGGGCAGGTGGTGCTCGAGCGCGGCTGGGGCGTGCGCGAGCTGGGCAAGCCCGACCCGGTGGACGCCCGCACCCTGTTCGCCATCGCCTCCAACACCAAGGCCTTCACCGCCGCGTCGCTGTCGATGCTGGCCGACGAAGGCAAGCTGGGCCTGGAGGACCGGGTGATCGACCATCTGCCGTGGTTCCGCATGGCCGACCCCTACGTCACCCGCGAGATGCGCATCCGCGACCTGCTCACCCACCGCAGCGGCCTGGGCCTGGGCGCGGGCGACCTGCTGTTCTGGCCGGGCAGCGACTACGGCACCGCGGAGGTGGTGCGCCGGCTGAAGGACGTGCCGCTCAAGACCGGCTTCCGCGAGCGCTACGCCTACGACAACATCCTCTACGCCGCGGCCACGCTGGTGATCGAGCAGGCTTCCGGGCAGCCCTACGCGCAGTTCCTGCAGCAGCGCTTCTTCGACCCGCTGGGCATGGACGGCACGCGCTTCAACGCCGACGCCCTGCGCCCGGGCGACCGCGCCGCCACCGGCCACGCCAAGGCCGACTTCGTGCGCCTGCAGCCCACCTTCCCGCTGACCTGGCACAACGCCTCCGGCGCCGGCGGCATCTATTCCAGCGCGCACGACATGGCGCGCTGGGTGGCCGCGCAGCTGGCCGGCGGCGCCTACACCGACGCCGAAGGGCGCACGCAGCGGCTGTTCTCGCCCGAGCGGCAGAAATCGATGTGGTCGCTGCATTCGCCGATGAACATCGCCGAGCCGGCGGTGCCGGAGCTGGCCGCGGCGCGGCCGGACTTCCTGGGCTACGGCGAGGGCTGGATCGTCTCCAGCTACCGCGGCGAGAAGCTGGTCTGGCACACCGGCGGCTGGCCGGGCATGGTCTCGCGCGTGACCCTGGTGCCGGGACGCAACCTGGGCGTGGTGGTGCTCACCAACCAGGAGGCCGGCGGCGCGTTCAACGCCATCACCATGGAAGTGCTCGACGCCTACCTGCAGCCGGCCCGGCGCACCGACTGGATCGCGGCGTATGCCGCGGCGGCGGACAAGGCCCGCGACAAGGCCGAGGAGGCGTGGGCCGCACGCGTGGCCGCGCGCGACGCGCGCTCCCGCCCCTCGCTGCCGCTGTCGGGTTATGCCAGGACCTATCGCGATGCCTGGTACGGCGACGTGGTGGTGAAGGAGGAGGGCGGGCGGCTGGTGATGCGCTTCGGCCGCAGCCCGCTGCTGGTGGGCGAGCTGCAGCACTGGCAGCACGACACCTTCCTGGTGAAGTGGCGCGAGCGCACGCTCAACGGCGACGCCTTCGTCACCTTCGACCTGGACCCCGACGGCAAGGTGCGCGAAGCGCGGATGGAGGCGGCCTCGGAGCTGACCGACTTCAGCTTCGACTTCCACGACCTGCGGCTGAAGCCGCTCTGAGCCGCGCCGCCCGTGCCGCGGACGCCGGCCATGGCCGGCGCCCGCGCCCGGGCCTCAGCGGATCGGCTCGCCGAGCATCAGCTGGCGCACGAAGCGCACCGGCGGGGCGCCGTAGGACAGCACCTGGTCGTGGTAGGCCTTCAGGTCGAAGCGCTCGCCCAGCTTCGCCTCCGCCGCCTTGCGCGTGTCGAAGTGCTCCTGCACGCCGACGAAATAGGTGGGCAGCTGCGCCGAGCTGAGCTGCGCGCGAACCCACTTGCCGGCGGCCTCGCTTTCCTGCTGGAAGGCGTCGTGGGTCATCAGGTGCATGGCCTGTTCGCGGCTCCAGCCGTCCACGTGCACGCCCTGGTCGAGGATGGCGTTGGCGATGGTGCGCAGGTAGAACTTCAGCTGCACCAGGCGGAACAGCGGGTCGTGGTCGAGGTAGCCGGCGTCGGCCATCACCTTCTCGGTGTAGACCGCCCAGCCCTCGGCGAACAGGCCCGAGCGCAGCACCGCGCGCAGCGTCGAGGGGAACTTGGCCGAATGCCAGCCTTCGAGGTAGTGGCCCGGCGTGCCCTCGTGGATGCTCAGCAGGTGGATCATGCGCGAGTTGTATTCGCGCAGGAAGGAATCGACCTGTTCCTGGCTCCAGTCCTCCGGGATCGGCGAAACCGCGTAGAAGGTCTTGAGGTTCTTGTCCAGCGGGCCGGGCGAATCGCAGTAGGCCACCGCCACGCCGCGTTGGAACTCGGGCATCAGGATGATCTCCACCGGCGCGTCCGGCAGGGTGACCAGGTCGTGCTCGCGCACGAAGGCGGTGGCCTGGTCCAGCGCGGCCCGGGCCGCGTCCACGACTTCCCCGCGGGCCGGGCGTTCGGCGTAGGCCAGCTCCAGCGCGGCCTCGATGGCGGCCTGCCGCTGCGCGTCGTCCGGCGTCTCAGGCAGCGGCGGCGCGCCCGGCCGGTCCTTGAGCACGGTGCGGGCGATGCCGTACATCTCCCCGCGCACGCGCGCCAGCTCGGCCTCGGCGCGCTGCCGGATCTCGGCGCGCGAGAGCGAGGAGTTGAGCGAGAACTTCAGCTTCTGGTCGTAGCGCTCGGCGCCGAGGCGGAAGTCGCCCGCGGCGTTCGGCACCAGCGTCTGCTCCAGCCACTGCTGGTGCCCGGCCACGGCCTCCCGGAGCTCGGCGATGGCGGCCTCCAGGCGGGCGCGGTCGGCCTCGGGCAGCGCGGCGGCGTGCGGAACGATGAAGCTGTCGACGATGTTGAGGATGCCGCGGTTCTGCCGGGCGACGGTTTCGGCGTGGACCTTCGGCACCCGCGCCGGGTCGAGGTTGGCGCGCGCCTGTGCCAGCAGCGCCGGCAGCTTCTCCATCCGCGAGGTGGCCGAGCGCAGGCGGTCGGGCAGCGGCGCGAACTCGCGCGCCATCAGGTCGTAGATCGCGCCGCCGGCCAGGCCGTTGTAGTACAGCGGGTCCCAGGCCCAGGACTGCAGCACCTCGGCGTTCCAGATGTCGGCCTCCAGCTTGTTGCGCAGGATGGCCGCGTCGACCTGGTTCTCGCGCGAGAGGCGGGCGACATCGATGGCCTCCAGTTCGGCCAGCAGCTGCTTGCGCGCGTCCAGCGAGCGCTGGCGGCCTTCGGCGCTCAGGTCGTCCAGTTCGCCGTCGTAACGGTGCTCGCCCACGCTGGTGGCGAAGGTGGGCGACAGGCGCATCCAGGTGTCCAGCGCACGCTGCGACAGTTCGGCGAAGCGGGCGTCGGCGGCCGGATCGGCCGCCTCGGCGGTGGCGGCGCCGTCGACGGGCGCGGTGGGCGTCTCGGCTTTCTGGCAGGCGGCCAGGCTGGCCAGGAGGGCGGCGGCAAGGAGGGTGCGGCGCATGGCGGCTCCGGAAGCGGAAAACGCCGAGGATACGGCCGGCCGCGCCGCCGGCGCCCCTGCCAAAGGCTGGGACCGGTGGGCAGTGGCGGTGCCGGCGGGCTACCCTGTGCGCCCCGTCACGGAGCACGCCCATGAAGTACGCCGGAAGCTGCCACTGCGGACGCATCGCCTTCGAACTGGAGACCGGCGAGCCCATCGCCGAGGCCTACGACTGCAACTGTTCCATGTGCCGCCGGCGCGGCGGGCTGCTGTGGTTCGGCCCGCGCGAGGCGCTC
>DASRYN010000068.1:0-7994 GCA_035687185.1 Pseudoxanthomonas sp.
GCACCACCTCGTTGAGCTGGGCCTGCAGCTGCGGCACGCGGCCGACGAAGCGGTCGGCGTTGCCCGACAGCGCCAGCACCGCCTGCTCGGAGGCGACGATCTGCTCGGCGTTCTTGGCCAGCGGCGTCCAGGTCTGCACCAGCTGGGCCAGCGGGCCGGACACGCCCGGCTCGCTGCCGAAGCGCGACTGCAGGCCCGATACCTCGGTGGCGATCTGCGCGCGGGTGGCGCGGAACTCCTTGAACGCGGCGGCGTTGCCGGTCACCGCATCGCGGCCCTGGTTGGCCAGCTGCTGCGACAGCACCTGCAGGTCCGCGGCCGCGGTGCTGGCGCCGGCCAGGCGGCTGCCCTGCCAGGTGGCCACGCCGGTGTTCAGGCCGAAGACCAGCACCGAGAGCGCCAGCAGGACCAGCCAGAACCCGGTGCTCACGCCACCCAGGCGGCTGGTCTTGGGGGTTTCGGGGGCAGTACTCATGCTTCTTCGGCCTCGTCGGGATGCGGATGCGGCGGCTCAGGCCGCCGCTTGCCTGAACTCGGGGGTGCGGGCCAGCCGCGACAGCGAGAACACGCCCCACTCGGCGTCCTCGCCATGGAACGCGCGGTCGATGAAGTGCGCGTAGCGGCCCTGCGCCAGCGGCGCCGGGTCGATGGCCTGTTCGTCGCCGAAGCTGCGCTGGCCGTAGAGCTCGTCGATGGTCAGGGCCACGTCGCCGCCCTGCTGGCGCATGACCAGCACGCGCTGGCCCTCGTGCAGCACGGTGCGCTCGCCCTCGAGGAACAGCTTCAGGTCGATGACGGGGAACAGGTTGCCGCGCAGGTTGCCGATGCCCAGCAGCCAGGGCTGCGCGCCCGGCACCGGCGTCACCGGCGGCATCGGCAGGATCTCGACCACCTCGCCGAACTGCGAGACCAGCCGCCGCCGGCCGACGCGGTAGCCGACGCCGCGCCAGGCGTCCTGGCCCAGCTCGCGCGCCGGCAGCTGCACCGCGTGGGCGAGGCTGCGCTGCTCGTAGTCGGAAAGGATGTCGAAGGGAGTGCGCATCAGGCGGCCACCAGTTGCTTGATCCTCTCCAGCAGATCCTCCTCGCGCGGAGGCTTGACCACGTAGTCGACGGCGCCCTGGCGCATGCCCCAGGCGCGGTCGGTCTCCATGCTCTTGGTGCTGACGATCAGCACCGGGATCTTGCTGGTGGCCTCGTCGCGGGTCAGCGCGCGCGTGGCCTGGAAGCCGCTCATGCCCGGCAGGACCACGTCCATGAGCACCAGGTCGGGCAGCTGCTTGCGCGCGATGGCCAGGCCGTCCTCGGCGTTGGTCGCCAGGATGACCTCGTGGCCGCCACGCTGCAGCCACTGGGTGAAGACTGCGCGGTCGGTCGGCGAGTCCTCGATCAGAAGGATTCGAGCCATGTGGTTGCCTGCCCCCCGGTCAGGCGTTGACGTAGGTACGGATGGCGCCGAGCAGCTCTTCGCGGGTGAACGGTTTGGTCAGGTACTGCTCGGACCCGACGATGCGGCCCCGCGCCTTGTCGAACAGCCCGTCCTTGGACGACAGCATGATCACCGGCGTCGACTTGAACTTCTGGTTGCCCTTGATGAGCGCGCAGGTCTGGTAGCCGTCCAGCCGCGGCATCATGATGTCCACGAAGATGATCTGCGGCTGCTGGTCGGCGATCTTGGCCAGGGCCTCGAAGCCGTCGCTGGCGGTGACGACCTCGCACCCCTCGCGCTTGAGCAGGGTCTCCGCGGTGCGGCGGATGGTCTTGGAGTCGTCGATCACCATGACCCGCAACCCGCCAAGTGCCCCCGACGGGGCCGTGTTTTCAGTCATCACCCTAATTTCCCCGTGCGCGCGGCGCTTCTTGTCCCGGCACCGCTGCGAAGGCCTCTATATCCCAGCACGGCCGGAGACTGTCAAGCCCGAGCCTCCGGAAAGCCCGCACCTGAACGGCAATGCGGCGGCCGTCGCAGTTGCCGGCCGCGGCCGGCGGCGCGGCGCCGCGACGGCCGGCGCCTTGGGCTACCATCGCAGGCCCCTCCCCCGCCGCCGCGCGCCATGCCCCTGGACGTCATCGTCGTGATGGACCCGATCGGGTCGATCAAGATCGCCAAGGACACCACCTTCGCGATGCTGCTGGAGGCGCAGCGGCGCGGGCACCGGCTGCACTACGTGCGCCCGGGCGGGCTGTCGCTGCGGCAGGGGCGTGCGGTGGCGCAGGCCGCGCCGCTGCGGGTGCGCGACGACCCGGCCGGCTGGTACGAGCTGGGCGCCTGGTCCGAGCTGGCCTTCGGGCCCGGCCAGGTGGTGCTGATGCGCAAGGACCCCCCGGTGGACGCCGAGTACGTGTACGACACCCAGGTCCTGGACATCGCCCGCCTGGCGGGGGCGGAGGTGGTCAACGATCCGCGCGGGCTGCGCGACTTCAACGAGAAGCTGGCGGCCATGCTGTTCCCGCAGTGCTGCCCGCCCACCCGCATCAGCCGCGACCCGGCCGAGCTGAAGGCCTTCGCCGCCGAGCAGGGCAAGGTGGTGCTCAAGCCGCTGGACGGCATGGGCGGCCGCTCGATCTTCCTCAGCCAGGCCGGCGACCCCAACCTCAACGTGATCCTGGAGACGCTGACCGACGGCGGCCGCAGGCTGGCGCTGGCGCAGCGCTACCTGCCGGAGATCGTGGACGGCGACAAGCGCATCCTGCTGGTCGACGGCGAGCCGGTGGACTACTGCCTGGCGCGCATTCCCCAGGGCGACGAGTTCCGCGGCAACCTGGCCGCCGGCGGCCGCGGCGAGGGCCGCCCGCTGAGCGGGCGCGACCGCTGGATCGCCGCCCAGGTCGGGCCGGAGATGCGCCGCCGCGGCATGCGCTTCGTCGGCCTGGACGTGATCGGCGACTGGCTGACCGAGGTCAACGTCACCAGCCCGACCTGCGTGCGCGAACTGGACGCCCAGTTCGGCCTGAACATCGCCGGGCTGCTGTTCGACGCGATCGAGGCCGGTCCGCCGGCATGAGCGCGGCGGCCGTCGCCCCGCCGCGGATCGGCCCGCAGCAGCGGCTCAATGCCACCGTGGTGCTGTCGCTGCTGGTCCACGGCATCCTGATCCTGGGCCTGGGCTTCGCCCTCGACGACGAGGCGCCGCTGGTGCCCACGC
The DNA here is from genome assembly GCA_035687185.1 of Pseudoxanthomonas sp. Classification (GTDB taxonomy): domain Bacteria; phylum Pseudomonadota; class Gammaproteobacteria; order Xanthomonadales; family Xanthomonadaceae; genus Pseudoxanthomonas. The sequence continues at coordinate 3,146 of DASRYN010000068.1, forward strand.
TCGACGTGATCTTCAGCCAGACGCAGACGCCGCTCACGCCCGAACAGGCCGACTTCCTGGCCCAGGCCAGCAACCGCGGCGGCGGCGAGCACGAGCAGGCGCAGCGCCCGCGCGACGTGCAGGCCGGCGCCATTCCGCTGGCCGACCCCGGCCAGGCGCCCCTGCCCGCCCGGCGCCAGGCGGCCGAGGCCCCGCCGCCCCAGGCGCGGGTGATCGCCAGTCGCCGCGGCGAGGCGCCCGTGCCCGCCGCGCAGCCGCAACCGCCGCAGGAGGCGCCGCTGCCGCCGGTCAGCCCCGAGCGCGCCGCGCGCGACGCGGAGATGGCGCGCCTGGCCGCCGAGGTCTACCTGCGCTCGGAGCTGTACGCCAAGCGCCCCACGCGCAAGTTCGTCTCCGCCAGCACCCGCGAATACGCGTACGCGAACTACCTGCGCGCGTGGGTGGACCGGGTCGAGCGGGTGGGCAACCTCAACTATCCCGACGAGGCCCGCCGGCGGCGGCTTGGCGGCCAGGTGGTGCTGAGCGTGGGCGTGCGCCGCGACGGCTCGGTCGAAAGCACCCGCATCCTGCGCTCCAGCGGCACGCCCCTGCTGGACGAGAGCGCCCTGCGCATCGTGCGCCTGGCCGAACCGTTCCCGCCGCTGCCGGAAACCGCCGACAACGTGGACATCCTCCACGTCACCCGCACCTGGGTGTTCGTCCCGGCCGGGCGGATGCGCACCGAGTAGCCCCGGCCACGCGCGCCGCCGGGCCCGCCGCGCCGGCTTCCGCGCTCCACCGATCGCGGCCTGCCGGCGCCGCCCGGGGCACTGCCCCGCCGGCCATCGCCCCTGCTGGAGGGCAAAAGAAAACGCCGGCCTGGGCCGGCGTTTCCTTCGCATGGAGGCCGCGCGACGCGCTCAGGCGCGTTCCCACTTCCCCAGCGCGGCCAGCCCGTTGTCGCGCGCGCGGGCATGGACGATCTCCTGCGCCTTGCGGAAATTGCCCTGCATGTCCTGCGCCCACAGCTTCAGCGCCGCCTGCTGCATGGCGCGGCCGTAGGAGAAGCTCAGCGGCCACGGGTTCGGCCCCAGCCGGTTCATCGCGTCCAGGTGCGCGGTGGCCGCCTCGTCGCTCTGCCCGCCCGACAGGAACACGATGCCCGGCAGGATCGCCGGCACGGTGCTCTTCAGGCACATCAGCGTGGACTCGGCCACCTCCTGCACGTCGGCCTGCTCCGGGCAATCCTTGCCCGACACCACCATCGACGCCTTGAGGATGGTGCCCTCCAGCAGCACGTTCTGCTCGTACAGCGCGGCGAACAGCGAGCGCAGCACCGCCTCGGTGACCTCGTAGCAGGTCTCGATGTCGTGGTCGCCGTCCATCAGCACCTCCGGCTCCACCATCGGCACCAGCCCCTGCTCCTGGCACAGCGCCGCGTAGCGCGCCAGCGCGTGCGAGTTGGCCTCGATGCAGGTCCCGGTGGGGATGTCCTCGCCGATGTTGATCACCGCCCGCCACTTGGCGAAGCGCGCGCCCAGCCGGTAGTACTCCTCGAGGCGGCCGCGCAGGCCGTCCAGGCCCTCGGTCACCAGCTCGCCGGGGAAGCCGGCCAGCGGCACCGTGCCCTTGTCCACCTTGATGCCCGGGATCATGCCGTGGTCGGCCATGTAGCGGGCGAAGGGAACGCCCTCGCGGGTGGACTGGCGGATGGTCTCGTCGTAGAGGATCGCGCCGGAGATGTGGTCGCCCAGCCGGGGCGCGGTCAGCAGCAGCTCGCGGTAGGCGCGGCGGTTCTCCTCGGTGTTCTCGATGCCCACCGCGGCGAAGCGCTTGGCGATGGTGGCCGAGGACTCGTCGATCGCGATGATGCCCTTGCCCGGGGCGACCATCGCCTGGGCGGTCTCGGCAAGCTGTTCGATGCTCATGGGATCCCTGCGCACGGCCTTGGAATGGGCCGACGATTATAGCCGCAGCGCAGGTGGGCCATTCCGTGAAGCCATGGCCCGGGGACAGGGCGCCGGCGCCGCGCGGGCGCCGGCGTGGCGGCCGTTACAGCTCGCCCAGGCCGCTGGCGTTGCCGTCGGCGCCGACCTCGAGCAGGCGCAGGGTGTTGGTCGCGCCGTGGGTCTCCATGCGCTCGCCGCTGGTGAACACCACGCGCTCGCCCGGCTTGAGCAGGCCCGCGTCCACCAGCAGGCGGATGCAACCGCGCCCCGCCTCGCCGGGGGTCTGGCCGCGGCTGTCGTAGTCCACCGGGAACACGTCGCGCATCAGCGCCATGCGCCGGCGCGCGCCGGCGTGGCGCGAGAACGCGTAGATCGGCGCCCGGGTGCGGAAGCGCGACAGGAAGCGCGCGGTGCCGCCGGACTCGGTCATGGCCACGATCGCGCCCACGCCGATGTGCTCGGACACGAACATGGTGGCCATGGCGATGGCCTGGTCGGCGCGCTCGAGGTTGCGCGGGGCCTTGCCGAAGTCCACCTCGGTGCGGAACTGGCGCTCGGCGCCCAGGCAGATGCGCGCCATCGCCTCCACCGCGCGCACCGGGTAGGCGCCGGCGGCGGTCTCGGCCGAGAGCATCACCGCGTCGGTGCCGTCGATGACCGCGTTGGCCACGTCCAGCACCTCGGCGCGGGTCGGGATCGGGCTCTCCACCATCGACTGCAGCATCTGCGTGGCGGTGATCACCACCTTGTTCTGCGCCAGGGCCTCACGGATGATCTTCTTCTGCAGGCCCGGCAGCTCGGCGTCGCCGATCTCCACGCCCAGGTCGCCGCGGGCGACCATCACCACGTCCGAGGCCTCGACGATCTCGGCCAGGTTCTCGATCGCCTCGGTGCGCTCGATCTTGGAGACCAGGGCCGCGTCGCTGCCGTGCTCGCGGGCGATGCGGCGGGCCTCGTTCATGTCCTCGGCGTTGCGGCAGAAGGACACGGCGATGAAGTCCACGCCGATGCCGGCCACGATGCCGATCAGCTCCTTGTCGCGCTCGGTCAGCGCGCCCAGCGACAGGCCGCCGCCGAGCTTGTTCAGGCCCTTGCGGTCGGACAGCACGCCGTCGTTGAGCACGGTGTTGACGATGCGCCTGCCCTGCACCTCGACCACCTGCAGCTGCATCAGGCCGTCGTCCAGCAGCAGCACGTCGCCGGGGGCCACGTCGTCCGGCAGGCCCAGGTAGCTGACGCCCACCTGGGTGGCGTCGCCCGGGGGCGCGGCCGGGTCGGCGACCAGGTCGAACCGGTCGCCGGCCTTGAGCACTACCTTGCCCGCGGCGAAGCGCTCGATGCGGATCTTCGGGCCGGGCAGGTCGGCCAGGATGCCGACCTCGGCCCCCACGCGCTGCGCGGCGGCGCGCACTTCCTCGGCGCGCTTGGCCTGGCCGGAGGGGTCGCCGTGGGAGAAGTTGAGGCGGACGACGTTGACGCCGGCGCGGAACAGCGCATCCAGCACGCCCGGCGGGTCCGTGGCCGGTCCGAGGGTGGCGAGGATCTTCGTGCGGCGCAGGCGGTCGGTCATGGGCGTGGGGTCGGCAAAAAGGCAGGGAAAGCTAACACAGGTGCACGCGGGTCCGGCAGCGCTGTCATGCGCTGCGCCGGCGCGCGCGGAGGCGGGTTTGCGGCGGATCCCGGCATACGGCGGCGGATGGGAAATCCGCCCGTGATACCGCTACCATAGGCGGCGCACACGATACACCACCGGCCCCGTCCACGGACACGTCCGCGCCGCGGGCTACGATCCCCGCATCCGAACTCCAACCGAAGCCAGGTCATGACCGCCTCCGACACCGCATCCGCCCCCACCCGCCTGCAGCAGCTGCGCGAACTCTCCGTCGTAGTCGCCGACACCGGCGACTACGACGCCATCGCCCGCCTCCGCCCGGTCGACTGCACCACCAACCCGACCCTGGTGAAGAAGGCGCTGGACCTGCCGGTCTACGCCGACCTGATCGAACGCGAGCTGGCCTGGGCGCGCACCCGGGGCGACGCCGGCAAGGCGGTGATCGACGAGGTCGCCGACCGCCTCACCGTGGGCGTGGGCGCCATGCTCAGCGCGCTGGTGCCCGGCCGCGTGTCCACCGAGGTCGACGCCGACCTGGCCCACGACACCGCCGCCACGGTGGCCAAGGCGCGCAAGTTCATGGCCATGTATGCCGAGCGCGGCATCGCCCGCGAAAAGGTGCTGATCAAGGTCGCGGCCACCTGGGAAGGCGTGGAGGCCGCGCGCCAGCTCCAGGCCGAGGGCATCGACTGCAACCTGACGCTGATCTTCAACCCCACCCAGGCGATCGCCTGCGCCGAGGCCGGCGCGTTCCTGATCTCGCCCTTCGTCGGCCGCATCCTCGACTGGTACAAGGCGCGCGGCCAGGTCCCGGCCACCATCGACGAGGACCCGGGCGTGACGTTCGTGCGCGGGGTCTATGCCGAGTTCAAGCGCCGCGGCTCGGCCACCGTGGTGATGGGCGCGTCGTTCCGCTCGGTGGAGCAGGTACTGGCGCTGGCCGGCTGCGACCGCCTGACCATCTCGCCCGAACTGCTGGAGCAGCTGGAGGCCTCCACCGGCCCGGTCGAGCGCAAGCTCTCGCCGGTGCCGCGCGAGGCGCGCACCCTCGCCCCGGTCGACGAGGCGCGCTTCGCCGCGGACTTGGCCGCCGACCCGATGGCCAGCGAGAAGCTGGCCGAGGGCATCGCCGCCTTCGCCCGCGACCTGGACGCGCTGCGCGCCGACATCGCCAAGCGCCTGGCGTGACCCTCAACCGCCTGCTGCTCCTCGGGCTGCTGCTCGGGCTGGGCGGCTGGTGGCACGCGTCCCGGCAGCCGGGGCGGGATGCGGTGCCGGTGGCGGTGGACGCCGGCGTGCGCTGTCCGCC
>DASRYN010000069.1:0-9877 GCA_035687185.1 Pseudoxanthomonas sp.
CGCGAGTGGCGCGTTCGAGCGCGGCCCGCCATTGCTCGCGCGCCGCGCGCGCGGCGTCGACCCCCTCGGCCTGGGCGATGGCCTCGTTGGTGAGCCTGGCCCAGCAGCGGCCCAGGCGCGGCGTGGTTTCCAGGATCGCGCTGGTGGTGGCGGTGTCGCCGCGCGACCAGGCATCGGCGATCGCCGGTGCGGCATCGAGCCAGGGCTCCAGGTCGTGGAGGGTGCGGCGGAAGCAGGCGAGGTCGGCCTCGCGGTCCACCTCGAAGCTGGTCACCGCTTCCTTGGGATTGCGGACCTTGACCTGGTAACGGGCGTCGACGATTTCCAGGTCCAGTTTCCTCGCCGAGCTGGAGATCTGCCGCGACACCGGGCTGCCGGGGGCCATTCCGCGCGCGGAGAGCGCCGCTTCGTACAGCTGCCAGGCCGCATACATCGGGCGCAGGCGCTCGACCCCGTCGTTGCCCGGGAGATAGCGTGCCTTCAGTTCACTCCAACGCCGGTAGTCCTCGGCGGGCACCACGTCGGCCAGGCGCTTGCCGCCTTCGATCAGCTTGGTCTTCCTGATCGAGGGCCACAGGGTGAGGCCGCGAAACAGGCCGATGTCCGCCCCGATGTCGACGCCTTCCGAGCCAAGGATCGCGCCGGATGCGGCGAGCGCGGACTGCAGGCCCGTGTCCACGAAGGCCACGTCGCGCGGAAGCGGCTGCAGGGTGCCGAGGACCAGCACGGTCCTGTCGCCGCGCACGAAGCGCCAGATCGGAGGGCCGGAAGCATCGGCCTTCACCGTGGGCAGCTCGGTGACCGGCTGCGCGCCGTCGCCCGCATGGGTGGTGGAAAGCAGCTGCGGCGCAAGGCAGAGGGCGGCAAGCAGCGATGCGCAGGTCTTCTTCATGGGCAATCCAGGGGGATGGGGGGTGTCGGGCTGGCGAGGTTGCGGGGATCCTTGAGGAAGGATTCCCACAGGCCGAGAAGCTGCTCCGGACGCAGCTCGGGGAAGGGAACGCGCTTGCTGAAGTGCTGCCGCACGTACTGCCAGTAGAGGCACTGCGGCCCCATCACCGCCTCGAAGAAGCGGAACATGGCCGCGGTGTTGGCGTAGTCATGGAAATCGCGGGACAGGCCGTCGGTCGTGTCCCCGGGGAAGATCAGCTCGCCGCAGCGGGTCACCAGCTTCCTGCCATGGATCTCCGACACCGCCGGCAGGATGCAGGCCCCGGTCTTGCGCGCCATGGAGGCGGTGCCCAGCATCACGTTCAGCGTACGGCCGCAGAACGGAAGCGCGTAGGTCTCGTCCCGGCGCATGTACACGTCGGGCATGGTGACGACGATGGCGCCGCGCGACAGCGCCTTGAGGATGGCGGCCATGCCGGCGCGGTTGGTGTGGACCACCGAGCTGCGGGTCTTGCCCGGCGGGAACAGCACCCGGGTGAGGTCGTCGAAGGCCTCGTTTCCGCGATGGGAGGAAGGGTCGCCGTAAAGCATGAGCACCTGCCGGTCGCGGCCGAGGTGCTGCATGATGTTGATCGCGCTGACGATGTAATGGCCGTGGTGCGGCAGGGCCAGGACGATGCCCCGGTCCCGCGGCAGCCGCGCCGCCAGCGCGGCGTAGTCGGTCAGGTCCATCCGGCGTGCCGCGCGTGCCATCGCCTCGCGGCTGAGCCTGCGTACCAGGGACGCGACATGGGCCTTCTGCCGGTACCAGTAGTAGTAGTCGCCGAGCGCCAGGCCGCTGTACGCGCAGGCGGCCTGCAGCGCACGGTGGTCCTCCGCGTCCAGTTCCAGTTCCAGCCAACGCTCGATGGCGGGGGCGGGGCATCTTGCCAGGCGCAGCAGGGCGAACGGGTCAGGCGGACTGAAGCGTCCCATGCGGCACTCCTTGCGCGCGGGTGCTGTTGCGGTACATGGCTGCGAGCGCATCACAGATGCGAGCGGGGTCTCCCTCGAGGCGGCCGTCCGCGGCGATGGTCATGTGCATCACCGCCGACTGCAGCATGCGCATCCGCACCCGGCGCTCGCGCGCCCGCGACTCTGGCAGGCGCTGCTCCTGCAGTTCGCCCGCCAGCCACTGGCTGCCCAGTTCCATGCAGTCGTCCAGATGGGCGTACAACCGACGCAGGAGGGTGACCGGATCGGCCTCGGCCGGCCGTGGGGCCAGGCCGTCGCGGCCTTGGATATGTATGTCGAAGCCGTAGGCGCCCTGCAGCGCCAGCTCGATCGAGGACAGGTAGCGCTCGCCGGACCGGCCCGCCACCAGGATCGGTGCATCGAGGGCAGATACCAGTTGGTCGCTGAAGATCGCCACGCGGCGGATGCCGCTCCCGGCGTCGAGCCTTTCCAGCAGGGAGGCGGGGGAAATGGAGTGCGGGCCGACCGAGCCGACGATGGCATCCAGTTGCCCGCTACCGCGCATTTCCATGGCGCGGGTGAACACCGGGTCCGTGGTGGGAAGCACGAGGGCGACGGCGGAGTCGGAGGAGAAAACGGCCAGGAGCGCCTGGTCCAGGAGCATGGTCCTGCTCTGCGGTTCTTGCATCAGCACGCCTTTGGTTGCGGGCGGTTCTGGAGGCGGCACGCCCGGCCGGGCGTGCCGCCGGCCTGCTTAGCGGTTGTCGATGGGGTCGTCTTCATAGTTGTTAGAGCCGCAGCAATCGCTCTTCAGCGCGAGCTTGCGCGGAAGCGCCGACTCGACTTCGAACACGGTGTCCGAACTACGGGCCGCCTGCCGGACGGACTTCAACTCACGGGCCAGTTCATAAACATTGGTCATGCTGAGCACTGCTTCCATTGCTTGCTCCTCTCTCCATTGGGTTTTGGCGAATTCGTAATCGCCAATATGGAATATAGGTGGCCATGCGCCGGAGTGCAATTTAGTTGGACGGGTATATGGAGGGGAATCTGACGCATAAATTTTGCACTGAGGACTTAATCGCAAATCCGTGTAGGAATAATCCGGCAGCACCGTGTAGGGATGTGCTGACATCATGAGGTGTGCGGGGACGTGTTCCGGGGGGCGGGGTTATTCGAGTGGCCCCGACACGGGGCCCGGTGCCGTTTGCTGGCCTGCCTGGCGTCCGCCGAAGCCTACCTGGCCGCCTTTGCCCGGCTCGCCGCCTCGCGCGCGGCGCGGTCGATCACGTCGGCTACGGTGCGGGACTGGCTGATATAGACGGCGTGGCTGGCCGGGACCCGGGAGATCTCGGCGCGCTTCGGCCATGTGCACCAGCATTGTCTGATCGAAGGCGCGGCCCTCGGTGGCGGTCACCGCCCAGCTGGGCTGGTTGCGCCAGGCCGCCTTGCCCACCGAGGTAGCGAGCGCGGCCATGTTGATCGGCACCTAGCTGTCGCTGAGGAAGGCGGCGTCGTCCAGGTCATGGGCGGGCCTTCCTTGAACGCGTTCGATGGCGCCGGCCGCCAGCGGGGGACGTTGCACGACCCGCGTGGCGACTCCAGCCGCCGCGAGCGGGTCAGGGCCACGGAAGAAAGGCTCAGGGAGGCGGTCGCACTGGTCCGCGCGAACCTGCCGGCCTGATGCCGGCTCCGTGGCTGCACCGCGCAGTGACCTGTATCAGTGGAACATCGCCACCGGCGCAGGCGTGGCCGCCGCGGACCTGTCGACCACGCCCGGGATCGGCGTCGCCGCAGGGAACTGGCGGCGCAATGCGTCCACGCCGTCCTGGGGCCGTGCCAGTTCGACCAGGTCGGCGCGGTCGCGCCGGCGCTCCTCCGTGGAGATGTCCATGCGCCGGTCGCGCTCTTCCACCAGCTCCGGGCGCACCTCGCCGTCGCGGCTGAAGGACCAGGCCAGGGTCGCCGCGCCGAGCGGCATCCTGTCGCCTGGCTCGACGCCATCGCGCGTATGCCAGGTGTGCCAGGTCTTGCCGTAGGTGTTGAGCTTGGAGCGCATCAGTTCCTTCTCGGCGGCGGTCGGCAGGTTGGGGGCCACCAACTGGCCGGAGAGGATCTCGCCATTGTGCGGGTGCCAGTACCTGCGCTCGTCCTCCGGCAGCGACTCGTACACGCTCTCCGAGATGATGTACTCGATGCCGGTCAGGTTCGCCTCGGCGCTGTTGCCGTCGAACAGCGCGCACTGGGCGAAGTCCTCGTTGACCTGGCGGCAGAAGTGGTGCGCCTCCATCTGGTGCAGCGGATGGTCCTTCATCGGATGGAAGCCGACCACGTACATGTCCATCTTCCCGAGCGGCCCGTTGCCCTGGAGCAGGGCGGCGCCGGCCTCCAGTGCATTGGTGCGCGCCGATTCCTCCGCCCCCGGGGGGGAGACAGCGGGATCGACGCGGTCGCCGCCGGTGCAGGCCGCCAGCAGCCCGGCGGTCGCCGCGCACAGGGGCAGGCGGAACAGGGAGCGGGCCACGGCGTTCTCCTGCGGGAGTGAATCCGCGGGATAGCACGCCCGCGATCGCCTTCCGGTGAACGCGGACGGGCTCGGCCGCGGCGCGTTGACGCGACCTTCCGCGCCCGGCGCTAGCGTGGGGCGACGCCCGTTCCGAGAAAACGCCATGGCCCGATCCAACCCCACCCAGCCCGACGCGCCCGAAGACGAGGCCAGCCTCGGCGGCACCGGCGCGCCCGTACCCGATTCCGACGGGCCGGAACTGAAGGACCCGCGCTCGCGGGCGGCCATCGACAACATCGGCGTGGACGACCAGGCCGACCTGCTGGATCCCGAGCTGGACGAGCAGCCGGGCGACCGCGACGCCGGCGGCCGCTCGTTCGCCGACGACGTGCGCAGCGACGCGCTCAACGGCGGCATCCGCGAGAGCGGCGAAGGCTGAGGCGCCGGCCGCGGGCATCCCCGGCCATCAGCGAGCGCCGCTGGCCGCGCGCCGCGGAAGTTGCACGCGTGACTACCGCGGCGACGGTCCGCGCGCCGGCGGCTGCCGATAGAATCGGGGTTTCCCACTCCGAGCCTGTCCCGTCGCCATGACCGCTCCAGACGTCTTCCTCCGCGGCAGCATCGTCGCCCTCGTCACCCCCATGCACGAGGACGGCAGCGTCGACTACGCCGCGCTGCGGCGGCTGGTGGACTGGCACGTGGCCGAGGGCACGGACTGCATCGGCGTGGTGGGCACCACCGGCGAATCGCCCACGGTCGACGTGGAGGAGCACTGCGAGATCATCCGCGTGGCGGTGGAGCAGGCCGCCGGCCGCGTGCCGGTGATGGCCGGCTGCGGCGGCAATTCCACCGCCGAGGCGATCGCGCTGGCGCAGTACGCGCGCAAGGTCGGCGCCGACAGCCAGCTGCAGGTGGTGCCCTACTACAACAAGCCGGGGCAGGAAGGGCAGTACCGCCACTTCCGCGCCATCGCCGAGGCCACCGGCGAGCTGCCGGTGGTGCTGTACAACGTGCCCGGCCGCACCGCCGCGGACCTGCAGCACGAAACCGTGCTGCGGCTGGCGCAGGTGCCGGGCATCGCCGGCATCAAGGAGGCCACCGGCAACCTGGAGCGCGCGCAATGGCTGATCCGCGAGGCGCCGGCAGGCTTCGCGGTGTACTCCGGCGACGACGCCACGGCGGTGGCGTTGATGCTGGCCGGCGGCCACGGCAACGTCAGCGTGACCGCCAACGTCGCCCCGCGCGCGATGCGGCAACTGTGCGCGGCCGCGCTGGCCGGCGACGCGGCCGCGGCGATGGCCATCCAGATGCGCCTGCTGCCGCTGCACCGGCACCTGTTCGCCGAGGCCAACCCCATTCCGGTGAAGTGGGCGATGGCGCGGCTGGGCCTGTGCGGCGGCACGCTGCGGCTGCCGCTCACCGCGCTGGAGCCCGCCAACCAGGCCAGGGTGGAAGCGGCCTTGCGCGAGGCCGGCCTGCTGTAGCCGCCGGTTCCGCAGCCGCCGCCCGGTGCGGCCGCTGCCGGACGCGGTGCCGGGCATGCCACGCACCGTGGCGCAGGCGCAGGCGATCAATCGACCGGGCGAACCGGCCGGAGCGCGGTCAGCCGGTCAGGCGATCAGCAGCCGCGGCTTCGCGCGCCGCGCGGGGGCGTGGCCGGGCATCGCGTTCCACGCCGCGGCGAGGCGCCGCACGGCTTCGGCCAGTTGCTCTTCCGGCCGGGCGTAGGGCAGGCGCAGCCACTGGTCCAGCCCGCCGTCCGCCGCGAACACCGGGCCGGGCGCGACGAGCACGCCGGCGCGTCCGGCCTCGGCGGCCAGGCGGGTGGCGCTGCCGCGGGGCAGCCGTACCCACAGGGTCAGGCCGCCGTCGGGCAGGCGGAAGCGCCAGTCGGGCAGGTGCGCGCGCAGGGCGGCGACGAGCGCGTCGCGCTGCCCGCGGCTGCGCTCGCGGCGCGCGGCGTAGGGGTCGCCGGCGTCGAGCAGCTCGCAGGCCACCAGCTGGTCGAACAGCGAGCTGCCCAGGTCCATCTGCGCGCGGGTGGCGACGATCCGCTCCACCTGTTCGCGCGGCGCCCGGATCCAGCCCACGCGCAGCCCGCCCCAGCCGAGCTTGGAGGCGCTGCCGACGGTGATGGCGTCGGCCGCGTGCAGTGCGAACGGCGCCGGCATCGGCGCGCGCGACAGGCGCGTGGCCTGCAGGGTCTCGTCGACGATGGCCACGGTGCCGGCGGCGCGCAGGGCGGCCGCGTAGCGCGCGCGTGTGGCGTCGTCCATCAGGAAGCCGGTGGGGTTCTGGAAGTCCGGGATCAGGTAGGCCAAGCGCGGCGCGGTCTGGCGCAGGGTGGCCTCGATGCCGGGCAGGTCCCAGCCTTCGTCGCCCAGCGGGTCGGCCAGCGGCGAGCTCACCAGGCGGCCGCCGCCCAGGCGCAGGGCCTCGATCGCGTTGGGATAGCCCGGCGATTCCACCGTGATGCGGTCGCCCGGGCGGGACAGCGCGCGGGCGACGATGGCGATGGCCGCCAGCGCGCCGGAGGTGATCACGATCTGCTCCGCGCGCGTGGGCAGCCCCCGCCGCGCGTACGACGCGGCGATCCGCGCCTGCAACGCAGGCAGGCCCGACGGCAGGTAGCCGTCGCCGCCCAGGTAGGCCGGCAGCTGCGCCAGGGCGCGGGCATAGGCGGCGGCGATGCCGTGGCTGGCGGCGCCGGCCGCGCAGGTGAGGTCGATGGCGCCCTGCGCGGACTGCGCGTCCAGGCTGCGCAGGGCGCGGTCGTGAGCGTGGCGGCGCTCCGGCGGCGCCGCGGCGTAGGTGCCCGAGCCCTGGCGCGCGCTGGCGAAGCCGCTGGCGGCCAGGTCGGCGTAGGCGCGGGTCACCGTGTTGCGCGACACGCCCAGCGCGCGGCTCACGCTGCGTTCGCTGGGCAGGCGCGTGCCGAGGGGGATGCGGCCGTCGCCGATCAGCGCCTGCAGCGCCTGGCACAGGCCGCGGTAGGCGGGGTCGCGGTCGAAGGGACCGACCAGCGCGGCCAGGCGTTCGGGGGCGAGGGTGCGGTGCATGGGGCCACTATCGCACGATTGGCTCTACGTGGAAGGGCCAATTCGCCGCATCCTGGCCCGCATGAAGACGTCTCTCTCCACCGCCGGCCTGGCCAACCTCGGCCCGCTGGCGCAACTGAAGGCCGGGCGCCTGCCCGAACGCGTGCTGCGCCTGCTCGCCGGGCTGTGGGTGTACGGCCTGGCGATCGCGCTCATGGTCGAGGGCGCGGTGGGCGCCTCGCCCTGGGACGTGTTCCACCTGGGCGTGTCGATGCACCTGCCGTTGTCGTTCGGCACGGTGATGGTGCTGGCGGCGGTGCTGGTGCTGCTGGCCTGGATCCCGCTGCGGCAGATGCCGGGCCTGGGCACGCTGGCCAACACGCTGCTGCTGGGGCCGTTCGCCGACGCGAACCTGGCGTTGCTGCCGACCCCGGACGCGTTGTGGCTGCGGGTGGCGTTCATGCTGGCCGGCGTGGTCGCCTGCGCCTTCGCCACCGCGCTGTACGTGGGCGCGCAGCTGGGGCCGGGCCCGCGCGACGGGCTGATGACCGGGCTGGCGCGGCGGACCGGCTGGTCGCTGCGGCGCGTGCGCACCGGCATCGAGGTCGCGGTGCTGGCGGTGGGCGTGCTGCTCGGCGGCACCGTCGGCGTGGGCACGGTGCTGTTCGCGCTGGGCGTGGGCCCGCTGACGCAGTTCTTCCTGCGCTGGCTGGTGGTGCCGCTGCACGCGCCGCCGCGCGATGCCGCCGCCGGCGGGACGGGCTGAGCGGCGCACCGCGGCGCGGCCGGCATACGTATGCACGGCGCGTCGCGCACGAGGGTCGCGACGCAGCGCGGATAATGCGCGTCCGTTCCGAGTGCGAGCCGATCCGTGCCGTCCAGCCCCCGCCTGCAGCAGCACGCCACGCGCGTGGCCTTCTTCATCCCCGGTTTCGCGATCGCCGCGTGGGCGCCGGTGGTGCCCTTCGCCAAGGCGCGCGCCGGCCTGGACGAGGCCACCCTGGGCATGGTGCTGCTGTGCCTGGGCGCCGGTTCGCTGGTGGCCATGCCGCTGGCCGGAGCGCTGGCGGCGCGGCAGGGCTGCCGGCGGGTGATGGCCGTGGCGTCGCTGCTGATCTGCGCGGTGCTGCCGTCGCTGGCGTGGCTGTCCGGGCCGGTGGCGCTGGGGCTGGTGCTGTTCGTGTTCGGCGCGGCGATGGGGGCGATGGACTGCGCGATGAACCTCCAGGCGGTGGTGGTGGAGCGCGAGGACGGGCGGCCGCTGATGTCCGGCTTCCACGGTTTCTACAGCGTCGGCGGTTTTGCGGGCGCGGCGGCGATGACGCTGCTGCTGAGCCTGGGCGTTCCGCTGTGGCTGGCCTGCGCGGCCGCCGCCGCGTTGCTGCTGGTGCTGCTGGCGGTGGCGGCGCCGCACTGGCGCGGCGAGCGGGTGGCGCAGGACACGCCGGCCTTTGCCTGGCCGCACGGCGTGGTGCTGCTGATCGGCGCGGCGTGCTTCGTGATGTTCCTGGCCGAGGGCGCGATGCTGGACTGGGGCGCGGTGTTCCTGGACGAGGCGCGCGGGATGGACCCGGCGCGCGCGGGCATCGGCTACGTGGTGTTCTCGCTGGCGATGACCGGGATGCGGCTGGCGGGCGACCGGCTGGTCGCGGCCGCCGGTCGCATGCGGGTGGTGGCGGGCGGCGCGGTGCTGGCAGCGGCGGGTTTCGCGCTGGCCACGCTGGTGGCCTCGCCCGCCGCGGCGCTGGCGGGCTTCGCGCTGGTGGGCCTGGGCTGCGCCAACATCGTGCCGGTGATGTTCACCCTGGCCGGGCGGCAGCGGGCGATGCCGGAGAGCCTGGCGATCCCGGCGGTGACCACGCTGGGTTACGCGGGCGTGCTGGCCGGGCCGGCGCTGATCGGCTTCCTGGCGCACGGCACTTCGCTGGGGTTCGCGTTCCTGTGCCTGGCCGCGTCGGTGCTGGCGGTGGCGGTGACGCCGCGCTGGCTGCGGCGGGTGTAGCGCGCGGCCGCGGCAGCCACCGCGACGCGACCGCGCCGCCGCCGCGCGCGTCAGGCCAGCGCCCAGTCCGGCAGGACCAGGTCGATGCCGGCGGCGGGCGCACGCACGCGGATCTCCAGCCGCGCGGGTGGCCTGGCCGGTTGCAGCTCGCATTCGAAGGTCGCCGACCAGGGCGCCTCGCCGGCCGGGGCGGGCTCGCCCGGCGCGCGTGGCCGGGGCTGGCCGTCGATGTCGACCAGTTCCTCGCGCAGCGTCAGGGGACGCCAGTCGCCGGCGTCCGCGTCCGGGTCGCGCAGGCAGACCTGGCAGCCTTCCAGCGGGCCGTAGCTGTCGTGCACGGTCACGCGCGCCACGAACGGCGCGCCGGGCCGCGGTGGCGACGGCAGCGTGGTTGCCAGCAGCACGGTCTCGCCCGGCAGCTCCCAGCGCGCATCGGACGCCTTCAGGGCCAGGAAGCGCGGCGCCGGCGGAGACGGCGGCGCGCCG
>DASRYN010000070.1:0-7672 GCA_035687185.1 Pseudoxanthomonas sp.
TGTTGTAGGAGCCGGCCTTGCCGGCGACCTCGCGTGGCCGGGCCGTGCTGCGTTCCACCGCGCATGGGTCGCCCGCAAGACGGGCTCCTACAGGGCAGGGTTCGTAGGAGCCGGCCTTGCCGGTGACCTCGCGTGGCCGGGCCGCGCTGCGTTCCCGCCGCGCGTGGGTCGCCCGCGAGGCGGGCTCCTACAGGCGGTGTGGTAGGAGCCGGCCTTGCCGGCGACCCCGGATGCCAAGGCAGCGCCGCGTTCGGTGGCGTGGTGGGACCGCCCTCGCCGCGGGCGCCCGTGGCGTCAGCGCAGCCGCGCGCTGGCGGCGTTCCAGTCCACCAGGTTCCAGAACGCCTCCAGATACCCGGCGCGATCGTCCCGGCGGTCCAGGTACCAGGCGTGTTCCCACAGGTCACAGGCCAGCAGCGGGACGTCCGCGCCGGTCAGCGGCGTGGTGGCGCCGGGACCGGCGGCCAGCCCCAGCGCGCCGTCCGGCCGCTGCACCAGCCAGGCCCAGCCCGGGCCGGGCAGGCCCAGCGCCAGGCGGTTGAACTCCTCGCGAAAGCGGCCGAAATCCCCGTACTGGCGCGCGAGCAGCTCGCCCAGGCGGCCGGACGGCTCGCCGCCGCCGCGCGGCGACAGGCAGGACCAGTAGAAGGCGTGGTTCCAGGCCTGCGCGGCCTGCTCGAACAGGCGGCCGCGTGCGCGGCGGACCACGTCCTCCAGCGGCAGGTCCTCCAGCCCGCTGCCTTCGAGCAGCCGGTTGGCCGCCTCGACGCAGGCCCGGTGGTGGCCGTGGTGCGCCTCGAGCGCGGCGGCCGAAACGTGCGGCTCCAGCGCGGCGGGGGCGTAGGGCAGGTCGGGCAGGGCGATGGCCATCGTTCCTCGGTGGCGTCGGCGCGGCGGCGCGCAGGGATTACAATTGCAACTTCAGTGTAGCCGACGGCGCGGCGCGTCCCGTCGTCCAGGAGAAGGCAATGGCGGTGATCGAGCGCATCCAGGCCGAGGTCGAGAGCCACCCGATCGTGCTGTTCATGAAGGGCACTCCCGACTGGCCGATGTGTGGCTGGTCCGCGCGCGCCGTGCAGGCGCTGCGCGCGGCCGGCGCCGAGCGGCTGCACACGGTCAACGTGCTCGAGGAGCCCGAGGTGCGCGCCAACCTGCCGCGCTACTCCAACTGGCCCACCTTCCCGCAGCTGTTCCTGCACGGCGAACTGATCGGCGGCTGCGAGATCACGCTGGAGCTGCTGGAGTCCGGCGAGCTCCAGCGCATGGTCAGCGAAGCGCAGTCGCAGTGAGCCTGGTCGACCTGCCTTCCCCCGCGCCGCGGCCGCTGGCCGGCCGCGCGATCCTGCTCAGCGGCGCCCACGGCGGCCTGGGTGCGGAAGCCGCGCGCGCCTGCGCCGCCGCCGGCGCCACCCTGGTGTTGCTCGGGCGCCGGCTGCCGCGGCTCAACCGGGTCTACGACGCGGTGGCCCAGGCCGGCCCGGAGCCGCTGCTGTATCCCCTGGACCTGGAAGGCGCGTCGCCGGAGGACTACGCCGTGCTGGCCGAGCGGGTGCAGGCCGAGCTGGGACGGCTGGACGGCGTGCTCCACTGCGCGGCCGAGTTCCGCGGCCTGACGCCGCTGGAACACCAGGACCCGGCCGCCTTCGCCCGCGCCGTGCACGTCAACCTGACCGCGCCCTGGTGGCTGGTGCAGGCCTGCCTGCCGCTGCTGCGCCAGGCCGCGGACGCGTCGGTGGTGCTCGCGGTGGACGACCCGGCCCGGGTCGGCCAGGCCTACTGGGGTGGCTACGGCGTGGCCCAGCACGGGCTGCGCGCGCTGGTCGGGATGCTGGCCGCCGAGCTGGCCGGCACTCCCGTGCGCGTGGCCGGCCTGCAGCCCGGCCCGATGCGTACCCCGCTGCGCGCCCGCGCCTACGCCGACGATCTGGACGGCCGCGTGCGCGAGCCGGCCGCCTATGCCGGTGCCTGCGTCACCCTGCTGTCGCCGGCCGGCGCCGCCCACCGCGGCACGATCTGGAGCCCGCCGGCATGACCGTGATGTCCGCCGCGCTGCTGCTGTTCCTGATCCTGGATCCGCTGGGCAACGTCCCGGTGTTCCTCAGCGTGCTCAAGCCGCTGCCGCCGGAGCGGCAGCGGGTGGTGCTGGTGCGGGAGCTGCTCATCGCCCTGGCCGTGCTGATGCTGTTCCTGTGGTGCGGCAAGTACGCGCTGGAACTGATGCACCTGCGCCAGGAGTCGGTTTCCATCGCCGGCGGCATCGTCCTGTTCCTGATCGGCATCCGCATGATCTTCCCGCGCCCGGAGGGGCTGATGGGCGAGATCCCGGACGGCGAACCCTTCATCGTGCCGCTGGCCATCCCCCTGGTCGCCGGCCCTTCCGGCATGGCCGCGGTGATGCTGATGGGCAGCAACGAACCGCACCGGCTGGGCGAGTGGAGCCTGGCCCTGCTGCTGGCCTGGGCCGCCACCGCCGCCATCCTGCTGGCCGCCCCCGCGCTGTACCGGCTGCTGGGCCGGCGCGCCCTGACCGCCATCGAGCGCCTGATGGGCATGCTGCTGGTGGCCATTTCCGTGCAGATGCTGCTCGACGGCCTGGCGACCTACCTGGGACTGCCCGCGGCGTGACCGCCGGCCGACCGCCTATCCGGTCCGTGAACGTTTTTGGTTGCACCGGATAGCGTTTTGTCATGGCGGCGTCACATGCCGTCATTAGCATGTTAATCTGTTGTTAACCCCCGTACTGCGGCGCACGGGGATGCCCATTTCCCTCCGCCCCGTCCGCCGGGGCCGCCGCGTTTCCCCATTCCTCATCGCCAGAGGCCAATTCCCATGACCGATACCCGTCGACTCCGGATGTCCAAGCTCACCCTTGGCCTGGTCGCCGCCCTCGCCGCCGCCCCCGCGTTCGCCCAGAGCACCTCCGCCGGCGTCGGCGGCGTGGTCACCAGCAACAGCGGCCAGCCCGTCGTGGGCGCCGAGGTCACCATCACCCACGTCGAGTCGGGCACCGTCAGCCGGGCCACCACCGACGCCAGCGGCCGCTACAACGCCCGCGGCCTGCGCGTGGGCGGCCCGTACACCATCACCATCACCAAGCCCGGCGAGGGCACCAAGACCGAGGACGGCGTGTTCCTGGGCCTGAACCAGGTCAACACCGTCAACGCCCAGCTGGCCGGCGACATCGCCACCCTGGAGGGCGTGACCGCGGTCGGCTATGCCGGCGGCTCGGAGGTGTTCAGCGCCAGCAAGATGGGCGCGGGCACCAACATCAACCAAGAGCAGATCGAGGCGCTGCCGTCGATCCAGCGCAACATCCAGGACTTCGTCCGCCTGGATCCGCGCATCAGCCAGAGCGACAAGGCGCGCGGCGAGCTGACCGTGGGCGGCCAGAACCCGCGCTACAACGCCATCCGCATCGACGGCGTCAACACCAGCGACACCTTCGGCCTGGAGTCCAACAACTTCCCGACCATCCGCCAGCCGGTGTCGATGGACGCGATCGAGGCCATCAACGTCGACGTCTCCAACTACGACGTGACCATCACCGGCGCCACCGGCGCGGTGATCGACGCGGTGACCAAGTCGGGCACCAACGAGTTCCACGGCTCGGTCTACGGCGTCTACCGCGACAAGGACATGGTCGGCGACAACCCGACCACCGACGCGCCGTTCACCGGCTTCAACGACGAGCGCACCTACGGCGCGACCTTCGGCGGCCCGATCGTGAAGGACAAGCTGTTCTTCTTCGCCAACTACGAGAAGTTCGAGCGCGACCGCGCCGCCCCGTCGTTCGGCCCGGTCGGCTCGGGCGCGACCAACATCGTCAACATCACCCCCGAGGAGATCGCCGAGGCGCAGCAGATCGCCCGCGACGTCTACGGCGTGGACATCGGCAGCTTCAACGCTCCCAGCAGCATCAAGCAGGAGGTCGAGGAAGCGGCGATCAAGATCGACTGGAACATCAACGACAACCACCGCCTGTCGGCCCGCTACTCCGAGCTGGAGCAGGTGGAGCCGAACCTGGCCGGCTCCAGCTCTTCGTCGCTGAGCCTGGACAGCCGCTGGTACGACATCACCAAGAACGTCGAGACCGGCGTGATCCAGCTGTTCAGCGACTGGTCCGACAGCTTCTCCACCGAGTTCAAGGTCGGCCGCCGCACCTACGACTCGCTGAGCAGCGTGTACTCGCGCCTGCCGCAGATCAGCATCGGCTTCGGCGAAGCCAACGACCCCGACCAGGCCGCCTCGCCGTACCTGAACTTCGGCGCCGACGAGTTCCGCCACGGCAACGAGATCCGCACCACCACCAACAACGCCTTCGGCGCCGCGACCTGGTACGTGGGCGACCACACCCTCAAGTTCGGCTTCGACTGGGAAGAGAACGACATCTACAACCTGTACGCCCAGAACATCTGGGGCTCGTACACCTTCGCCAGCCTGGAGCACTTCCGCAACGGCGAGTACGGCGAGTACCGCCTGAACGCGCCGGTGCCGGGCAACGACCTCGACTCGGTGGCGATGCGCTACAAGCACAGCAACACCGGCGTGTTCGTGCAGGACAGCTGGGCGGTCAACTACAACCTGACCCTGCTGTTCGGCCTGCGCGCCGACCTGCCCGACATGGACGACGTGCCGGTGCACAACCTGCTGGTGCAGGAGATCTACGGCATCGACAACCGCAACAAGATCGACGACGTGCTGGTGCAGCCGCGCTTCGGCTTCAACTACACCTTCGACAGCGACCGTCCGACCCAGCTGCGCGGCGGCGTGGGCCTGTTCCAGGGCGCCGCGGCCAACGTGTGGGTCGGCAACTCGTACCAGAACTCGGGCTTCGGCCTGATCGGCTACAACGCCTTCCCGAGCGGCATCGGCAGCGTCTCCGAGGCCAACCGCGAGGCGACCTGGGCCAACCTGCCGGTCACCCTCGACCCGGACAACCCGACCCGTCCGTCGCCGGCCGCCGGCTACCAGATGATGGTCAACCTGATGGAGGACGGCATCGAGCAGCCGTCCGTGTGGAAGGCCAACCTGGCGTTCGACACCGAGCTGCCGTGGCACGGCATCGTGGCTTCGGCCGAGCTGCTGCTGACCAAGGTCAACAACGCGCTGTACTTCCAGCGCCTTGACCTGGGCGCGCCGACCTACACCGCCGGCGTCGACGGCCGCCCGCTGTACTGGCGCAACCTGTACGGCACCGCCAGCGGCACCCGTGCCAACGGCAACACCGGCGTGGCCGCCACCGCCGACACCATCCCGGGCTACGAGAACGTGACCGGTTGGCACAACGACGGCGTGATCCTGATGCGCAACACCAACAACGGCCGCAGCGGGCAGCTGACCCTGAGCCTGAACAAGCCGCTGGTGGACACCTGGGGCTGGTCGCTGGCGTACACCTACACCAACGCCACCGAGGTCAACCCGCTGACCAGCTCGCGCGCCATCTCCAACTGGTCCAACCAGGCGGTGTTCGACCCCAACTCGGACGAGGACGCGACCTCGAACTACGAGATCAAGGACCGCATCATTGGCTCGCTGCAGTTCCGCAAGGCGTTCTTCGGCGACTACAACACCACCTTCTCGGCCATCTACGAAGGCCGTTCGGGCACGCCGCACAGCTGGCGCTACCTGAACGACATGAACGGCGACGGCTATACCAACGACCTGCTGTACGTCCCGGCGGGCCCCGGCGACGTGATCTTCAGCGGCGGCGCGGCGATGGAGCAGGCGTTCTTCGACTGGCTGCAGCGCAACCCCGACCTCGCCCGCTACCAGGGCCAGGTGGCCGAGCGCAACGCCAGCCGCAACCCGTTCGTCAACAACGTCGACATCCGCATCAGCCAGGAGCTGCCGGGCTTCTTCGACGGGCACAAGTCCGAGATCTGGATCGACATCATGAATGTCGGCAACCTGATCAACAAGGACTGGGGCCACATCCCGTACCAGTCGCCGTACAGCGACATGCGCGCGGTGCGCTTCGTCGGCATCGACCAGGCCAGCGGCAAGTACGTCTACAACTTCGACGAGGGCGCGGTGTACCAGCGCTTCCTCACCGACGTCGAGTCGCGCTGGTCGGTGCAGGTGGGCTTCCGCTACCAGTTCTGAGGCGGCGCCGGGTTGCAGACGGGACGGCCGGGGTTTCCCCGGCCGTCTTTTTTTGTGCCCGGCCCCGGAGGGCCTTGCGCCGGCGCGGCGGCGGTGGGGTAAAGTCGCCGACCGGCCCACCGAACCTTCCCGAACGCCATGACCGAAACGGCCACCAGCACGCTGCCCGTGCAGGACGCACGCATCTACCCGCGCGGCGGCCTGGACGTGCTCTCGCGCACCGAAGTGGCGCGCCTGCGCGACGCCTCCAGCGGCGGCATGCACGAGCTGCTGCGGCGCTGCGCCCTGGCCGTGCTGACCAGCGGCAGCGCCAGCGACGACCCGCGCGCGGCGCGCGACCTGTACCCGGACTTCGACATCCAGGTCACCCAGCAGGACCGCGGCGTGCGCATCGACCTGTTCAACGCCCCGGGCATGGCCTTCGTCGACGGCGAGATCATCCGCGGCGTGGCCGAGCTGCTGTTCGCCACGGTGCGCGACCTGGCCTGGACGGCGATCGAGATGGGCGAGGGCGGTGGCGCGCACCTGGACACCTCGGCCGGCATCACCGACGCGGTGTTCGGGCTGCTGCGCAACGCGCGCATCCTCCGGCCCGGCGACCCCAACCTGGTGGTGTGCTGGGGCGGCCACTCGATCTCGCGCGAGGAATACATGTACAGCAAGCAGGTCGGCTACGAGCTGGGCCTGCGCGGGCTGGACATCTGCACCGGCTGCGGGCCGGGCGCCATGAAGGGGCCGATGAAGGGCGCCACCATCGCCCACGCCAAGCAGCGCCGCGCGCGCACGCGCTACATCGGCATCACCGAGCCGGGCATCATCGCCGCCGAGTCGCCCAACCCGATCGTCAACCACCTGGTGATCATGCCGGACATCGAGAAGCGGCTCGAGGCGTTCGTGCGCCTGGCGCACGGCATCGTGGTCTTCCCCGGAGGCGTGGGCACGGCCGAGGAAATCCTCTACCTGCTGGGCATCCTGCTGCGCGAGGAGAACGCCGCGCTCCCGTTCCCGCTGATCCTCACCGGCCCGACCATCGCCGCGCCGTACTTCGAGCAGATCGACCGCTTCCTGCGCCTGACCCTGGGCGATGCCGCCACCAGCCGCTACGAGATCGTGGTCGGCGACCCGGCGGCCGTGGCCAGGAAGATGGACGCGGGCATCCGCAGGGTGCGCGAGGCGCGCATCGCCGGCAAGGACGCGTTCTACTTCAACTGGGGCATCCACATCCCGCTGGAGTTCCAGCGCCCGTTCGTGCCCACGCACGAGGCCATGGCCGCGCTGGACCTGCACCACGGCCGGCCGGCCCCGGCGCTGGCCGCCGACCTGCGCCGGGCCTTCTCGGGCATCGTCGCCGGCAACGTCAAGGAGGAGGGCATGCGCCGGATCGAGGAGCGCGGCCCGTTCGAGATCCACGGCGCGCCGGACATGATGCACGCCCTGGACGGCCTGCTGCGCGCCTTCGTCGAACAGCGGCGCATGAAGATCTCCGGGGAGTACCGGCCCTGCTACCGGGTGGTGGCCTGAGGCTCCCGGCCGGGGAGCATGCGCCGGCCGCCGCCCGGTGCCGGCGGGT
>DASRYN010000071.1:0-4719 GCA_035687185.1 Pseudoxanthomonas sp.
GCAGTACCTGCAGGTCGAGATCCAGCTGATGACCCGCGACCCGGCCGCGCTGGCCAACCTCGAGCGCCACGCCCCGGCCATCCGTGCCCGCCTGCTGATGCTGCTGGCGCAGCAGACCGCGCAGGACATCGCCGACCGCGCCGGCAAGGAACGGCTGCAGGCCCAGGCCCTGGCCGAGGTGCAGAAGCTCATGCGCGCCGAGACCGGCGGCCCGGCGGCCGAGGCGCTGCTGTTCACCAGTTTCGTCACCCAGTGAGGCGGCGCGCGCCATGAGCATCAACGACCTGCTCTCCCAGGACGAGATCGACGCGCTGCTGCACGGCGTGGACTCCGGCGCGGTCAACACCGAGCCGGAGGCGGCCGATCCGGCGGTGGCGCGCCCGTACGACTTCGCCAGCCAGGACCGCATCATCCGCGGCCGCATGCCGACCCTGGAGATGGTCAACGAGCGCTTCGTGCGGCTGTGGCGCATCGGCCTGTTCAACCTGATCCGGCGCTCGGCCGACCTGTCCGTGCGCGGCATCGACCTGGTCAAGTTCGGCGAGTACATGCACTCGCTGTACGTGCCCACCAACCTCAACCTGATCAAGTTCAAGCCGCTGCGGGGCACCGGGCTGATCGTGTTCGAGCCCAAGCTGGTGTTCACCGTGGTGGACAATTTCTTCGGCGGCGACGGGCGCTACCCCACGCGCATCGAGGGCCGCGAGTTCACCCCGACCGAGATGCGGGTGATCCAGCTGATGCTGCGCCAGACCTTCGCCGACCTGGCCGAGGCCTGGGCGCCGGTGCTGGACGTGGAGTTCGAGTACATCAACTCCGAGATCAACCCGCACTTCGCCAACATCGTCACCCCGCGCGAGTACGTGGTGGTCAGCCGCTTCCACGTCGAGCTGGACGGCGGCGGCGGCGAGATCCACGTCACCCTGCCCTACTCGATGCTCGAGCCGATCCGCGAGCTGCTCGACGCCGGCATCCAGAGCGACCGCATCGACCGCGACGAGAGCTGGAACGCGACCCTGCGCGAGCAGCTGCTCGGCGCCGAGGTCACCCTGTCCAGCGTGCTGGCGGAGAAGCGCATCGACCTGCGCCAGCTCACCCGGCTCAAGGTGGGCGACATCCTGCCCATCGACCTGCCCGACACCGTGCCGGTGTGCGTGGAGGACATCCCGGTGTTCGCCGGCCAGTTCGGCGTGGCCAACGGCCGCAACGCGGTGAAGATCGTGCAGACCCGGCCGCCGGGCGCCGCCGCCCCGCGCATCCCCATCCTTTCCGAGGAAACGCCCGCATGAACCCGAACGAGACCATCGACGCCAGCCCGGCGCAGTTCGACGCGCTGCAGGACGAGGCCGCCGCCGACGCCCGCGACCTCAACCTGGACGTGATCCTGGACGTGCCGGTGACCCTGTCGCTGGAGGTCGGCCGCGCGCGCATGCCCATTCGCAACCTGCTGCAGCTCAACCAGGGCTCGGTGATCGAGCTCGAGCGCGGCGCCGGCGAGCCGCTGGACGTGTACGTCAACGGCACGCTGATCGCGCACGGCGAAGTGGTGGTCATCAACGACCGCTTCGGCGTGCGGCTGACCGACGTGGTCAGCCCCAGCGAGCGGATCCGGAGGCTGCGTTGATCCCCCTGCTGGCCACCGCCGCGGCCGCCGCCCGTCCCGCCGCGCAGGCCGCGGCGCAGGCGCCGGGCACGCCGGGGCTGCTGGGCGCGTTCATGGCGCTGCTGCTGGTGCTGGGCCTGATCCTGGGCCTGGCCTGGCTGCTGCGGCGCCTGCCCGGCGCGGGTTTCCGCCCGGCGGACGGCCTGCGCGTGGTGGCCAGCTTGCCGCTGGGGGCCAAGGAGCGCGCGGTGGTGATCGAGGTCGGCGGCCGCCAGCTGCTGCTGGGCGTGAGCGCCGGCGGCGTGGCCCTGCTGCACGCGCTGCCCGAACCGCTGCCGCCGGCCGAGCCGGTGCGCCTGCCCCAGATCAAGGACCTGCCCGATTTCGCCCAGCTGCTCGCGCGGCGGCTGCGCAAGGACCCATGACCATGCGTCTGCCCTCCCTCCTTCCCGCCCCGTCCCGCCGGATGCTGGCGCTGCTCGTGCTGCTGGCGCTGGCCTGCGCGCCGCTGCTGGCCCTGGCCGCGCCCGCGGCGGCGCCGCAGGTGCCCGCGCTGCCGGACGTGACCGTGGGCCGCATCGGCGAGGCGCCGGTCAGCCTGCCGCTGCAGACCCTGCTGCTGATGACGGCCATCACCCTGTTGCCGTCGCTGCTGCTGGTGATGACCGCCTTCACCCGCATCGTGATCGTGCTGGCGCTGCTGCGCCAGGCGCTGGGCACCGGCCAGACCCCGTCCAACCAGATCCTGGTGGGGCTGGCGCTGTTCCTGACCGCGCTGGTGATGATGCCGGTGTGGGAGAAGGCCTGGAACGCGGGCTTCGCGCCGTACCTCAACGGCGAGATGGACTTCCGCACCGCCTGGGACCTGGGCACCGCGCCGCTGCGCGCCTTCATGCTGGCCCAGGTGCGCGAGACCGACCTGATGACCTTCGCCGGCCTGGCCGGGCACGGCACCTACAGCGGCCCGGAGGCGGTGCCGTTCCCGGTGCTGGTGGCCTCGTTCGTCACCAGCGAGCTGAAGACCGCCTTCGAGATCGGCTTCCTGATCTTCATCCCGTTCGTGATCATCGACCTGGTGGTGGCCAGCGTGCTGATGTCCATGGGCATGATGATGCTCTCGCCCATGCTGGTGTCGGCGCCGTTCAAGATCCTGCTGTTCGTGCTGGTGGACGGCTGGGTGCTGACGGTCGGCACGCTGGCGGCCAGCTTCAACGGAGTCTGACGTGACCCCCGAACTGGCCCTCACCGAACTGCGCCGCGGCCTGGAGGTCGCGCTCTGGGTCGGCGGCCCGCTGCTGGTGGCCGTGCTGGTGGTGGGCGTGGTGGTGGGCATCGTCCAGGCCGCCACCCAGCTCAACGAGCCGACCATCGCCTTCATCGCCAAGGCGGCGGCGCTGACCGCGGCGCTGTTTGCCACCGGCAGCTTCCTGCTGGCCTACCTGGTCGACTACACCATCGCGCTGTTCCAGCGCATCCCCCACCTGATCGGCTGAGCGCGGCGATGGACGCGGCCACCGCGATGGCGATCGACGGCCAGCAGGCCTTCGGCATGGTGGTGGCGGTGATGTGGACCATGCTGCGGACCGGCGCCATGCTGATGGCCATGCCGCTGATCGGGACCCGGGCACTGCCGGCGCGCGTGCGCGTGCTGGCCGCCGGCACCCTGGCCCTGGCGATCGCGCCGATGCTGCCGCCCACGCCCGCCTTCGCCGGGCTGGACGCGGCCACGGTGCTGGGCGTGGCGCGCGAGCTGGCGCTGGGCGTGGCGATGGGCTTCGCCCTGCGCCTGGTGTTCGAGGCCGGCGCGCTGGCCGGCGAACTGGTCTCGCAGGGCATGGGCCTGGCCTTCGCGCAGATGACCGACCCGCTGCGCGGCACCAGCTCCGGCGTGGTCGGGCAGTGGTTCTACCTGGCCTTCGGCCTGCTGTTCTTCGCCTCCGACGGCCACCTGGCGATGGTGACGCTGCTGGTGCGCAGCTACCAGGCGCTGCCGCTGGCCGCGCCGTGGCCGGACCCCGCGGCGATGCTGGCCGTGGTGCCCGACCTCTTCGGCCTGGTCCTGCGCGGCGGGCTGGTCCTCGCGCTGCCGGTGATGGTGGCCATGCTCGCCACCAACCTGGCCTTCGGCGTGCTGGCGCGCGCGGCCCCGGCGCTCAACCCGATCCAGCTCGGCCTGCCGGTGGCGGTGCTCATGGGCCTGTTCCTGCTGGCGGTGCTGGCCGGCGAACTGGCCGCGCCGGTGCAGGGCCTGCTGGACGTGGCCTACGGCGCCGCCGGCCGGGTCGCCTCGCCCTGACGGGTAAAGAACTGGCACTGCACGACCGATACATTCCGGGCGGGCCGCGGGTGCGGCCACAAGGAGCGTTGCGCCGATGATGGCCGCCAGCGGTCGCGGCGACCCGCCCGGGTCGGCCGGCTTCTCATCCGGCGCTCCGTCGCGCATAGTGGCGGCGACCGGCGATGCCGGCGACGCGAGGGGGAGCGTCATGCAGGAATGGTCCAGGCGCAACACGCGCGATGCGATCCTGATCGCGATGGCCTGTTTCGCCCTGCCGTTCCTGTCCATCCCCTACTGGCCGCAGTTCCGCCTCGACAGCGGCCCCGCCTCGCTGGCCAGCCTGCAATGGGGCCTGCTGCTGGCACTGGCGATGCTGGCCCCGCACCCGCGCTACTTCCGCGTCGGCTACCTGGCGCTGGTGCTGTCCTGGTGCCTGCAGCTGGCGGTCACGCAGCCGGCGGCGGCGCCGGAGATGATCCTGCGCTCGGTGCCGCTGTACGCGGCCATGTACGCCTGGACGGTGCTGTGCGCGCGCTGGATGGGCTGGCCGCGGCCGCCGGGCCAGGCCCGCTTCCACCAGCGCGACATCATCCCCTTCGGCGCCGTGGCCTTCGCGCTGTACCCGCTGGGCTGGGCGCTGGCGCACCTGGCCTTCGTCGGCGCGTTCTCCGACGCCAGCCGCGAGGCGGTGCTCGACCAGGCCACCCGCGTCGGCTTCTCGCGCTTCTTCGGCGTGGTGTGCCTGACGCTGCCGCTGGTGCTGCTGGTCACCGGCCGCGACGAGCCGGCGCCGGTGCAGGCCCGCATCCGCTGGTGGGAAGGCGCCCTGCTGGGTGGC
>DASRYN010000072.1:0-2019 GCA_035687185.1 Pseudoxanthomonas sp.
AGGCGGGCGTAGGTGAGGTTCTTGTTGCGGCACACCGCGGCGGTCTCCGCGTCCGGCACCATCGCGGGCGCACGCAGCCGCGTGCCGGCGCCGGCCAGCACCGGGATCACGCTGTCATGCGCCGGGATCACCAGGTCGATGGCCCATTCCGCCGCCAGTGCGTCGAGCTGCTCGAGCAGCCCGTCGGCGCCGGCATCCGCCGTGATCTGCCGGTAGCGCGCGTAGACGAACTCGCCGTGGTCGGACACCGACGAGGCGCCGTGCAGGCGGATGTCCTTGGCATGGCGCAGCGCGGCATGGATCTCCAGCCCGATCTCCGAGCCGCACGGGAAGACCAGTACGTTCAGGCGCATGCGCGCGCCTCCGCGGCCGGCCCGAACACCGCTTCCACCACCCGTCGCGCGGCGGCCCCGTCGGCCAGCGCGCAGTACTCCTGGCGGAAGGCGCGGTAGCGCGCGGCGTAGCGGGCCTGCACGGCCGGCAGGTCGCGCAGCAGGGCCAGCAGTTCGGGCGTGGTGCGGGCCACCGGGCCGGGCAGGTCGCGCTCCATGTCCAGGTAGAAGCCGCGGACCTGGCGCGCGTAGAGCTCGAGGTCGTAGCAGTAGAACAGGATGGGCCTGCCGGTCACCGCGAAATCGAAGAAGACCGAGGAGTAGTCGGTGACGAGCACGTCGGCCAGCGCGCACAGCTCGGTGACGTCCTCCAGCGCGGAGACGTCGATCACGTTGCCCGGCAGCCGCGCCGCGTCCAGGCCGGTGGCCAGGTGGTGGCCCTTGACCAGCAGCACCTGGTCGGGAGCCAGCGCGGCGGACACGGCGTCCAGGTCCAGGTGCAGGTCGAAATCGAAGCGCCAGGCGCCTACCGGCCGGTGGTCGCGCCAGGTGGGCGCGTAGAGCACGTAGCGGCGCCCGACCGGCAGGCCCAGGCGCGCGGCGAGCGCGTCGCGGTCGGGGCAGGGCGCCACCAGCGGGTCGGTAAGCGGGTACCCCGCCTCCAGCACCGGCCCGTCGTAGCGGAAGGCACGCCTGAAGGTGTCGGAGGAGTACGGGTTTGCGCTCAGCAGCACGGTCCAGGCGCGGGATTCGCGGTGGAAGTTGTCGCGCGCGTCGGCTTCGGGACCGGCGACCTCGATGTCCCAGCCCAGACGCTTGAGCGGTGTTCCGTGCCAGGTCTGCAGGTACACGGTCTCCGGCTTACGCCCGTGGCCGGCGAACACCACATTGTTCACCCGGTATCCGGCACGTGCGAGCACGCGGTAGTACTCGGGCGACCCCCGCCTTACACGTGGAGGATCGCCCGGAATGGGCTGCGTGCCGTCATAGGCCCATACGCAGCGCAGATCGGGTCGCAGCTCGCGCAGTGCCTCGTAGACGTAGCGGGGGTTGCCCGCGTAGGCCTTGCCCAGGAAGCTCTCGAACAGCACCAGGTCCGGTTCCAGCGGGGCGTCGCGCAGTTCGGTCTGGAAACGCGCCTTCGCGTCCTCGGCATCGGCCACGGCGGCATGGCGCGCGGCCGGCGCGGCGAGCAGCACCAGCGAGCCGGCGCTGTCGCTCAGGTAGGCGGACAGCCCGTGCCCGGCGGCCTGGGCGCGGAAGAAGTGGCGTGCGGCGCCCGCCTCCGGCGCCGGGCAGAGGTGCACGCCGGCATCCCCGGGCGACGCCGCCAGGCGCACGTCCCAGCGCAGCGGCCCCGGCCCGAGCAGCGACGCGACCGGCACCTCGGCGCATGCGTCTCCTCCGGCGTCGGCCCGCAGCGGCACGCACAGCGCACGCGCGTCAGGGCCGCGCGCGCACAGCCGCAGCCAGCGCGCCTCGGCCGGTGCCGGGACGAGCCGCAGGTGCAGCACCGGACCCCCGCCGGCCGCGTGCAGCGCCAGCGCAAGGCGCGGCGCGCTCAACCGCGGCTCCCCAGCGCCAGCACCGCCGCCGCGATGCGCATGGCCGCCGGCTCGGCGGCGGGGTCGCGCACGGTCCCGGTCCGGCGGATCTCGGCCTTCAGCGCCGAGGAGGAAATGTTCTC
>DASRYN010000073.1:0-11556 GCA_035687185.1 Pseudoxanthomonas sp.
AAGTGACTTCCGGCAACTGGCCTGCCTGTACCCTTGCGCCGGACACTGGCAAAGGGAACGAACCGAGAACGCAATGAACGCTTCCGCCGAACTGCTCAACGAGCTGCGCATCGAGCGCAACAAGGTCCCGCCGCCGCCGCCCTCGCGACGCGGGCTGTGGATCGGGCTGGGCGTCGCCGTGGCGCTGCTGCTGGCCGCCGGCGCCTGGTTCGCGTTCGGCCGCGAGCGCGCGCCCGAGGTACGCACCGCCACCGCGACGGCGCTGGCCTCCGGTGGGGCCGCCGCCGCCTCGGTGCTGGACGCCAGCGGCTACGTCGTCGCCCGGCGCATGGCCACGGTTTCGGCCAAGGTCACCGGCCGGGTCAAGGAAGTGCTGATCGAGGAAGGCATGCGGGTGGAGGAAGGCCAGGTGCTGGCGCGCCTGGACCCGATCGACGCCGCGCAGCAGCGCGACCTGGCCGCCTCGCAGCTGTCCGCCGCGCGCAGCCAGCTCGGCGGCCTGCAGGCGCAGCTCAGGGAGGCCGAGGCCAACGCCGCGCGCCTGGCCACGCTTGAGGCGCAGAAGCTGGTGTCGCGCGCGCAGCACGAGCAGGCGGTGGCCCAGCGCGACAGCCTGCGCGCGCAGCTGGCCACCGCGCAGCGCAACGTGGAGGTCGCCGCCGACGGCCTGCGCATCGCCGACCAGGGTGTGGACAACACCGTGGTGCGCGCGCCGTTCGCGGGCGTGGTCACCGCCAAGGCGGCGCAGGAGGGCGAGATCGTCTCGCCGCTGTCGGCCGGCGGCGGCTACACCCGCACCGGCATCGGCACCATCGTCGACATGGATTCGCTGGAAGTGGAAGTGGACGTGGGCGAGGCCTACATCGGCCGGGTCAAGCCGAAGATGCCGGTGCAGGCCACGCTCAACTCCTACCCGGACTGGAAGATCCCCGCCGAGGTCATCGCCATCATCCCGGCCGCCGACCGCGGCAAGGCCACGGTGAAGGTGCGCGTGGCCCTGAAGGAGAAGGACCCGCGCATCGTCCCCGACATGGGCGTGACCGTCAGCTTCATGGAGCGCGCGCCCGCGCCGGGCGAGGCGCCGCGCGCCGGCGTGCGCGTGCCGGCCACGGCCGTGGTCGAGCGCGGGGGCGGGGACGCGGTCTTCGTCGTCGGCGACGGGGACCTGGTGGAGCTGCGCCAGGTGCAGGCCGGCCGCGTCGTGGGCGAGGACCGCGAGGTGGGCTCGGGGCTGGCGCCGGGCGAGACGGTGGTGGTCGCCCCGCCGCCGGCCCTCGGCGATGGCGACCGGGTGCGCATCGCCGCCGAATGAACACCGCGGCCGCGGGCGACCGCGGCCGCCGCAGAACGCAGCAGCCGTCACCGGGACGTTCCCGGCCCACGCAACAGACGAGGTACGCCATGGCTTCCCTGGTTTCGATCCGCAACCTGACCAAGACCTACCAGCGCGGCCCGGAGAAGGTCGAAGTGCTGCACGGCATCGACCTGGAGATCGAGGAAGGCGACTTCGTCGCCCTGATGGGCCCCTCCGGCTCCGGCAAGACCACCCTGCTCAACCTGATCGGCGGGCTGGACTCGCCCACCTCCGGCAGCATCGAGGTGGCCGGGCAACGCATCGACCAGCTCGGCGGCGGCAAGCTGTCGCACTGGCGCAGCCAGCACGTGGGCTACGTCTTCCAGTTCTACAACCTGATGCCGGCACTGACCGCGCAGAAGAACGTGGAGCTGCCGCTGCTGCTGACCAAGCTCGGCGCCGCGCAGCGCAAGCGCAACGCGCAGATCGCGCTGCAACTGGTGGGCCTGGCCGAGCGCGTCTCGCACAAGCCGGCCGAGCTCTCCGGCGGCCAGCAGCAGCGCGTGGCCATCGCCCGTGCCATCGTCTCCGACCCGACCCTGCTGATCTGCGACGAGCCCACCGGCGACCTGGACCGCCAGTCGGCCGAGGAGATCCTCGGCCTGCTGCAGCAGCTCAACCGCGAGCACGGCAAGACCATCGTCATGGTCACCCACGACCCGAAGGCGGCCGAGTACGCCACCCACACGCTGCACCTGGACAAGGGCACGCTGGTGGGCCACACCGCCAACGCGGCCTGAGCCGGCGGAGGACGCCATGAAATACTTCCACCTCGTCTGGGCGGCGCTGTTCCGGCGCAAGACCCGGACCTTCCTCACCCTGGCCTCGATCCTGGCCGCGTTCCTGCTGTTCGGCCTGCTCGACGGCATCCGCAGTTCCTTCGCCCAGCTGGGCCGGAGCGCCGACGGCGCGCAGCGGCTGCAGACCACCGCGCGGCTGTCGATGATCGAGACCCTGCCGCTGTCGCTGGAGTCGCGGATCCGCCAGGTGGACAACATCGAGGACGTCACCTGGGCCAACTGGTTCGGCGGCGCCTACCAGAGCCCGCGCAACCAGCTGTTCACCTTCGCCGTGGCCCCCAACTACCTGGACCTGTACCAGGAGATCGAGGTTGCCCCGGCGCAGCGCCAGGCATGGGACCAGACCCGCACCGGCATCCTGGTCGGCGAGGCGCTGATGAAGCGCTTCGGCTGGAAGGTCGGGCAGAAGATCCCGCTGCAGTCCACCATCTTCCCCAACAGCGACGGCACCCTGAACTGGTCGTTCGACATCGTCGGCACGCTCAAGGCCCGCGACGGCAAGAACGCCGGCTTCACCGACCAGCTGATCCTCATGCACTACACGTACTTCGAGGAATCCACGCCGTACGTGGACGGCGACGTGGGCTGGTACATCAGCCGGGTGTCGGACGTGCGCCGCAGCGACGCGGCGGCCAAGGCCATCGACGCGCTGTCCGCCAACTCGCCGCACGAGACCAAGACCATGAGCGAGCAGGCCGCGATGGCCTCCCAGCTCAAGCAGATGGCGGACATCGGCCTGATCGTCGGCTCGATCATGGGCGCGGTGTTCTTCACCCTGCTGCTGCTGACCGGCAACACCATGGCCCAGGCGGTGCGCGAGCGCACCTCGGAGCTGGCCGTGCTCAAGACCATCGGTTTCTCCAGCACCGCGGTGCTGGGCATGGTGCTGGCCGAATCGGTGCTGCTGGTGGTGCTGGGCGGCGTGCTCGGCCTGGGCCTGGCGGCGGCAATCGCGCCGGTGGTCACCGCCGGCAGCGGCGGCATGATCAGCCTGCCGCCGATCGGCTGGCAGAGCTGGCTGCTGGGCCTGGGCCTGATGGCCGCCATCGGCCTGCTGGTGGGCGCGCTGCCCGCCCTGCGGGCCATGCGCCTGAACATCGTCGACGCACTGGCCGGACGCTGAGGAGAAAACTGCCATGAAACTGCTCAAGTCCCTGCTTCGCGGCGCGCTGCTGTTCCTGCTGCTGGGGGCATTCCTGGTCGCGTGGGTCATGCTGCCCTGGCCGTTCCTGCTCGGCCTGGCGGTGCTGCTGGCCCTGTGGATGGCGTTCACCCGCGGCGGCCGCCAGGCGGCCTCGGTCACCCAGGTCGGGGTCAGCACCCTGGCCCAGCGGCTGGGCGCCTCGTCGGTGGTGGTGATCGGCATCGCCGGCGTGGTCGGCGTGCTGGTCGCCCTGCTGGCCATGGCCGAGGGCTACCGCCAGACCATCAGCAGCAGCGGCGACGACGAGACCGCCATCGTGCTGCGCGGCGGTTCCTCGGCCGAGCTGATGTCCGTGCTCTCGCACGAGGCCGTCGTGGCTATCGAACGGGCCCCGGAGATCGCGCGCGACGCCGACGGCCGGCCGCTGGCCTCGCCGGAGCTGCTGGTGGCCGCCAACCTGCCGCGCAAGGGCGGCAGCGAGGACGGCAGCGTGACCCTGCGCGGCGTCGGCCCGATGGCCTGGTCGGTGCGGCCGGACGTGCGGCTGGTGGAGGGCCGTCGCTTCGAGCCGGGCCGGCGCGAGCTGGTGGTCGGCCGCGGCGCGCAGCGCCAGTTCGCCGGCCTGGAGCCGGGCAAGGAAGTGCGCCTGGGCAGCCAGACGTGGACCGTGGTGGGGGTGTTCGAGTCCGGCGATTCCATGGAATCGGAGATGTGGGCCGACGCCGAGATCGTCGCCTCCACCTACCGCCGCGGCAGCAGCCGCGCCTCGGTGGTGGCGCGCCTGACCAGCCCCAAGGCGTTCAAGGCGTTCAAGGCCACGCTGGCGGCGGACCCGCGGCTGCAGGTGGAGGCCAGCACCACGCATGAGTACTTCAGCAGCCAGTCCGAAGGCCTGACCAAGATCCTGCGGGTGATCGGCATCGTGGTCGGCTCGATCATGGCCATCGGCGCGGTGTTCGGCGCGCTCAACACCATGTTCGCCACGGTGTCCTCGCGGGCGCGGGAGATCGCCACCCTGCGCGCGATCGGCTTCCGCGGCACGCCAGTGGTGGTGGCGGTGATGCTGGAGACGATGCTGCTGGCCGCGATCGGCGGCCTGCTCGGCGGCCTGCTGGCCTGGCTGATCTTCAACGGCTACACCGCCTCGACCCTGGCCGGCGGCGTGGCCCAGCTCAGCTTCGAGTTCAAGGTCACCCCGGGGCTGCTGTGGGAGGGGCTGAAGTGGGCGCTGGCCATCGGCTTCATCGGCGGCCTGTTCCCCGCCCTGCGCGCGGCCAGCCTGCCCGTCACCGACGCGTTGCGCGCGGCCTGAGCCGCCGCCTCGCGGCGCACGCGCCCGGCCATCGCGCCGGGCGCGCGCGTTTTGGGGCCCGCGTGCGTCACCGCGCGGATGAACGGCGCCCGACCTGTCATCACACTGTCATCGCCGCGCGGTAGAAGCCCGCACCGCGGCGGCGCTACCGTGCCCTGCCCTGCACGATCCACCGCCATGTCCGCCGCCTCCGTCCCCACGCGGAGCCGGGCGCGGCAGTTCGCGCTCCGGCTGCTCCTGGTGGCCGGCGCCTGCCTGCTGCTCGCCGGCTTCACCCATTCCCGCCGCGATGCCTCCTTCGCGCTGGGCGAACGCCTGGTCGCGCCCGGCGGCGTCTCGCCGCTGCTGCCGCGCGACCGCATCGAAGCCCTGCTGGCGACCCTGCCCACCCGCAGCGGCCACGTGGTCACGCCCGACGGCGTGCCGGTGTTCTGGCGCGCCCTGGACCCGGGCGACTACCGCATGCGCTACGTCTACGAGGGGGGCGCCGGCGGGGTCAACGACCGCATGGACTTCGCGCTGTCGGCCCGCGCCCCGGCCGGCGCCGATCCGGCGCCGCGCGGCACCGTGGTGCTGCTGCATGGCTGGATGATGGACGGCGGCTCGCTGCTGCCTTGGGCGCTGGTGCTGGCCGAGCACGGCTACCGCACGGTGATGCTCGACCTGCGCAACCACGGCCGGTCCGGCGCCGGGCCGTCCGGCTACGGCACGCGCGAGGCGGCGGACGTGGTGGCGGTGCTGCGCGCGCTGCGCGCGCGCGGCGAAGTGGCCGGCCCGCTGCACGTGATGGGCGTGTCCTACGGCGCGGCCACCGCGATCTTCGCCGCCCGCGACCTGGGTGCGCAGGTGGGCGGCGTGGTGGCGATGGAATCGTTCGACAACGCCGGCCGCGCCATCCGCGACATGGTCCCGCACATGCTCGCCCGGCCGCCGGAGAGCGCCGGCGAGTGGATCTCCCGCCAGTGGCTGCGCTGGCGCTACGACCCGCGCATCCTCGACGCGGCCATCGCCCGCGCCGACCGCCGGCTCGGCCTGGACCTGGACCGCGTGGACGTGGGCGCCGCGCTGGCGCAGGCGCAGACCTGCGTGCTGCTGATCCACGGCCGCGACGACGCCCACGTGCCGGTATCGCACGGCCGCGCCCTGGCCGCGGCCTCCCCCCGCGCGCGCTACCTGGAACTGCCCGGCGAGGACCACCTGAGCCTGCCGATGCGCCTGGACCGCCTGCAACCAACCATTACCGACTGGTTCGACCGCACCGCCGCCACCGGCGATGGCAACTGCCCGCGGCCATTGCCGCCGCTGCACGGCTGAAACAAGGCGTGCGCCTCGACTCTGCAGGGAATCAACTCCCGGAAAGCGAGTAGAGAGGCTCGAGTACCCATTCGTAGAGCTTGCGCCTGTCGCCGAGAACATCCGCACTCAATGCCATTCCTGGCCGCAACTGCTCCGGCCTTCCGTAGGCCGTCACGGTCTGCCGATCCAACTCCACAAGCACGCGATAGTGTGGCTCGTCCGCCTGTGCTCCCGTGGCGGGAATGGCGCTGCGGGACACCCGCAGTACCGTACCTCCATGAAGGCGAAATCGGAGTGCGTCGTGAGCCATGGTGCTCGAGGATCATGGCGACGCAAGCCAAGCCGCATCCGGAAGCTTCAGATTGAAGAATCATGCTTACCCGCAGCGCATACCTATGAGAATGGCCTGCACTTCATTCGCCGGCGCATTCCCGTATCCCCTGCATGAGGTCGTCATACGAACGCCGGCACTTTCCTTTTCTCTCCATACCTGGGTCGACCCCTCCTACCGAACGGCTCCTCAGGAACTCTATGAGCTGTGCAGCAGCCTGAAATTCAACTTGCGCCCTTCGAGCACACTGCGATCGTGCCACGACTGAATTGACATCGCATTTCGACGAAACCCACGGTACGCCGAGTATCTGATGGCCCGCGTCAATTTCTTGGAGGACCAGCCTGTACCGCACTCGGCCTTGAACCTCCCGACCATACTTTCCGCATCGACACTATCATCTGAATCCCCATAAAAGATACTAGTTCCTATACCGCACTCAATCGGAATCTTGAATATCTCATGCCCCATTATCCTTAGATGATCGTAGTACTTAGTTATAGCACCCGCCTCATCGCCAGATCCGCTTGAAGTACTCTCTTGAAAAATTTCAGAAAGGAGAAAATTTGCCGGAAGATCTTTCCCTTTTATCGTCCATGGCGCTTGCCCCTCGCATCCGAAGATGGAATCCCCGGACGGAGATACGAGCGATACAGAGGCTATCTTCTCCGGAACAATGATACTCATCCAGAGCACTGCTTCAATTGCAATTCGCCATGTTATTCATCAAGTCCGGACTTGATCTTCTGCATTTACCGATATCTTCAATACCGTTTTCGATGAAGTCAGATGGATTCGCCCTAATGAACTTGATAAGCTCATCCTCCATGATTTGTATGCTCGCCATGTGACTTGCGCACGAAACATTTTCGTTATCCCATGATCGGCAATCGAATTTATCCCAAGCGGTCATCATAAGAGGATGTCCGGACTCCAGCTCTAGAGTTCTCCCCACACCGGAGACACATCTCCTTCCATACTCAAGAGGAAGCCTACGTCCATCGATACGATCATCCCCCGTTCCATATATGAACAGTGCCGGGACACTACATTCAACGGGTATCCAAAATTGATCAAGCTCTGGAAGCGAATTTAAATAGTACTCCACCTCTGCAACCTGCCCTCCATCAGTGAGGCGCGCGTACGAGATTGCATCGCGGTATCTACCGATATCGACCGGGAGTGATGGAAGCGGCTTTCCCCTGAAAACCCAAGGATGATCGCCAGGATTGCAAGATGGCATGGCATAAGCCGCCCCACTCAGGACTGACAAGGTTTGCACATATTCGGGAGCGATAATCGCCATCCACCTGGCCGCCTCCCCGCCTCGGGATGCGCCCAGCAGGTGGACTCTTTGCCCCTTCATGCTGTACCCATCAAGTGCCCCAGAGGAAAAAATCCCACCAATGCCCTGGATAAGAAAGAAAGCCTCATCCAGATTTGCGCCCCTGAGACAGGCATCTCCATCGCTGCTGGAGAAACTCCAGTAATCCACATAAACCACAATGAATCCATGGAGCGCCAGCCGTGGCATGAACGAATTATCCCTGTTCGGCGGTTGTCCATCAAATACGAAAACTATTTCGTACGCCCCAGGATTGGGTGGCCAGTATATCTTTGCCACTCCCCCTATGTGCCGACTCTCGTTTATTGGAGAAGTCCTTACCAAGTCCCCGTAGTGCAATTCACTATCGGCAATAATTCTATCTTCATACTCAAGATAACCCACATAACTGATGCCATCGAAATTGGCTTCAGCCAGCTTTTTCTCGACCTGCGGCGATACGTCTACACCCTTAGAAGATGTCCAGATCAGCCCCGCAGGGTCTATCCCCTGATATCTGCCTCCAACCGGGGCATCCAATGACGGATCAATAGTGCCACCGCGGGCCAGATACTCTGCCCAAGAGCAGTCATCCACGCCCCTGCAGAGAGTTAATCGATGAATGCCGTCATCGAGATTGCTTGCTTTTATGACGATCTGGTCGCCGATCTGGCCGTTTACTTTCCCGATCATTTCCAGATCAGGCGTCTTGAATCCACAACATAGTGCTACTAGGGAAGCAAGAACGATCAAACCGCGTATGGCGCGCCCGAAAAATCGGGCGCGCCTCCATATGGTGCATAGGTTATTAGAAATTTTCGCCAATTTCGAACCAAATTTCGGTTTTTCTTCGTCGTCTTGCCACCCGCTTCCTGCTCTTCCGTGTGCTTCCATAGACCTTCCAGGTAATGCTCCCTTCACCCTCTTCCGCAATCTTCCTAGCTACCCCGCGGATCTCCTCCGGGCTGATAGTACCCGCCCGGCGCCCCATTTCCTGGTTACCCAGTACACGAACGCAGGCTCTCGAGGCAGAACTCGCTTAAAGACTCGGCATACAGCGTAGGCGCCGCGGCCAATTGCCCCCCAACAGGAGCGCTATCCGCCACCGGTCACTTGATACGGCTGGCGGAAATAACACATGCAACCATGGACTGGCTCGCTACCGGGCGCGGCGTGCCCCCACGTCGGCGCGCCTGGAATAGGCATCTCCAAGACGACGGGGTCAATATCCGACAGCTACTGGATGCTTATGACAATGCGCTCCCGATGGCTCGCCTCATGGTGAGGAAAATCCTGGGCCTGGTGCCATCGGAAACCGCGCTGATTCTCACGGAGCAGGAGCGAAAATCACTTCGCCGGCATGCGCACATTCGCGAGACCCAGAGGGTTGTCGGCGAAGACTAGCTTCCTTCACACGCTTGACCCGAACGGGAACCACCGGACGGAGAGCGGCCGCTCCCAGCCCATCGGCAAATTCATATGCGCCGGCTGCGCCACAGGCCTTCGCCCGCGTAGATCGCCAGGCCCAGCCAGATGGCGCCGAAACCCAGCGCGCGCGCCGCGTCGAAGGGTTCGTGGAAGAACCACACGCCCAGCAGCAGCTGCAGGGTCGGGGCGATGTACTGCAGCAGGCCGACCACGCTCAACGGGATGCGGCGCACGCCGTAGGCGAAGCCGATCAGCGGCACCGCGGTGACCACGCCGCCGAACACCAGCAGCAGGTCCGTGCCCAGGCTCCACTGCGAGGCGAAGCCGCCGCCGTGGCCGGCCTCGGCCCACAGCACCCAGGCCAGCGACGGCAGGAACAGGTAGAGGCTCTCCAGGCCCAGCCCGGCCACCGGGTCCACCGCCACCAGCTTGCGCACCAGGCCGTACAGGCCGAAGGACCCGGCCAGGCCCAGCGCGATCCAGGGCGGCGAGCCAGCCTGCAGGGTCAGCCACGCCACGCCCGCGGCGGCGCAACCCACCGCGATCCATTGCAGCCGCCGCAGCCGCTCGTGCAGCACCAGCACGCCCAGGACCACGTTCACCAGCGGGTTGATGAAGTAGCCCAGGCTGGTCTCCACCACGTGGCCGGCGTTCACCGCCCAGATGTACAGCCCCCAGTTGAACGCGATCAGCACGCTGCTGGCCGCCAGCGCCGGGAGCGCGCGCGGCTGCGCGGCCAGCCGCCGCAGCCAGCCCAGGCCGTCGCGCAGCAGCAGCCAGCCGACCACCAGCAGCGCGCTCCACACCACGCGGTGGGCCATGATCTGCAGCGCCGGCACGGCCTTGAGCAGGTGCCAGTACACCGGCACCACGCCCCAGATGACGAAGGTGCCGGCGGTGACCGCCAGCCCGCGCCGGTCGATGGCCGCCGCGGTCATCGGCCCAGCACCCGCGCCAGGGTGATGATCACCACGCCGGCCAGGATCACCGCCATCGCGCCCAGGTCGTGGCCGGTGAAGCGCTCGCCGGCCAGGCATGCGCCCAGCGCCACCGCGATCATCGGGTTGACGTAGGCGTAGCTGCTGACCAGCACCGGGCGCACGTGGTGCAGCAGCCACACGTAGGTGGAGAAGGCCACGATCGAGCCGAACACGGCCAGGTAGGCCAGCGCCAGCGTGCCGTGCAGGCTGGGCGCCGTGTCCAGGCTCTCGCCGCGCAGCAGGCCGGCGGCCAGGATCATCGCGCCCCCGCACAGCATCTGCCCCGCCGCGGCCATGAACGGCGAAGGCAGGTCGCGGCCGCGCGACCACACCGAGCCGAAGGCCCAGCCCAGCGGCGCGATGAGCAGCAGCACCAAGCCGGCCGGGCTGGCGCCCAGGCTGCTGCCGGCATTGAGCCAGACCACGCCGGCGAAGCCGATGCCCAGACCCAGCCACTCCATCCGGCTCGGGCGCTGGCCGTAGATGGCGCCGAACAGCCCCATCCACAGCGGCACCGAGGCCACCGCCACCGCCGCCAGGCCGGAGGAGACGTGCTGCTCGGCCAGCACCACGCAGCCGTTGCCCAGCAGCAGGAGCAGCGCGCCCATCACCGCCAGGTTCTTCCACTGCGCCGGGGTGGGGGCAGGCACGCCGCGCCAGCGCAGGAATGCGTACATCGCCCCGCCGGCGACCAGGAAGCGGCCGCCGGAGACGGCGGTCAGCGGCGGCCAGCCGCCTTCCAGCGCGAAGCGGATGCCCAGGTAGGTCGAGCCCCAGACGACGTAGACGATGGCGAGGGCGAAGGCGACGGCCAGCCCGGCGGCTCGGGCCGGGGCCTGCACGGTGGAGTGCATGGGAGGGGACGGGGGGAATCGGGACGCAATTCTAATCCGCCGCCCGCGGACCGCGGCGTGGCGCAGGTCGCAGTCGCGGTCGCGCCGGCGCGAAACTGCGTTGCACGGGTGCTGCCGCGCGGCTGGCTGAAGCGCCTGCAACGGCGCGCGCGCGGGCGCTTGTCCGGGCCCGTCCGCCGGGCGCATATTCGGTGCAGTTTCCGCCCGGAGGCATCGCCATGAAGACCCTGCGCACCGCCGCCCTGCTGCTCGCGCTGGCCACCGCGCCGGCGCTGGCCGCCCGCGGCGACGTCACCGACCCGGACCGCCCGCGCGCCCTGCCCGGCGACGCGGTCAGCGTCTCCTGGACCGACCCGTCCCAGTTTTCCGAGCTGCGCTTCAGCGGCAACCGCTGGGAAGCCGCGCGCGGCGACTGGGTCACCGACCTGGCCGAATACCTGCAGGAGCGCGCCGCCAAGCGCCTGCCCGACGGCCAGCGCATGGAAGTGACCATCACCGACATCCAGCGCGCCGGCCGCTACGAACCGTGGCTGGGCTACCGCTACGACAGCGTGCGGATCATGCGCGACCACTATCCGCCGCGGATGACGCTCAGTTTCCGCATCACCGACGCGGCCGGGCAGGTCGTGATCGAGGGCGAGCGCAAGCTGGCCGACACCAGCTACCTGTACAGCGTCTCGTCCACCAACACCGACCCGCTGCGCTACGAGAAGCGGTTGATCGACGACTGGCT